>SKIY01000003.1 GCA_007116205.1 Candidatus Izemoplasma sp.
AAATTACAATAACAACACCCCATCATCAAAATCAGAACCTAAGAAATCAAATCCAAACGATGATTTAATTTCAGAAGACGATTTACCATTTTAGAAGGAGGAATAAATAATGGCAAGAGGAAATTTTCGTAAAAGACGTAAAAAAGTATGCTTTTTTACAGAAAACAAAATTGCATATATTGATTATAAAAATGTAGAACTTTTAAGACGTTTTGTTTCTGACCGCGGTAAGATTTTACCTAAGCGTGTTACAGGAACAAAAGCAGGATATCAAAAAGAATTAAGTGTTGCAATCAAACGCGCACGCCATATGGCACTCTTACCATTTGTAAAAGACTAATACTATACGTCCGTTTTTCGGACGTATTTTTTTTGTTATAATAAAGACGGAGGTGTTAATATGCCCGTATACAAAGATTCTGAAAAAATAAAACAACTATCGGATTTTATGTGTCAACTTAATAAAACGGATCAAAAAAAAGCATTCGTTGAAAAACATCGAGATTTACTAGACGCTATTTCACCAATTGATTTATTTTATGTCGAAATGTATCGTGAAAAGAGCGCTGTTGGACTTGAGGAGATCAAAGCAACAGCAAATAAGTTTGTAAACGTCTTTTATAAAGGTTTAAAAAAGCATGAAATGACGCGTCATAAGCATGCATTCATACAAAATCTAATCGATGAAAATAAAGCGATAATAGACCACTTTGACACCATGAAAAGCTATTTTAAAGGCGATTCAATTGCACACCATAAAGCTGCATTAAAAAAAGGATTTGAAGCGTGTCTTCACTTAGAAAAGAAGTTTATTAAAAAAGAAAACATTTTGTTTCCAAAGCTAGAATCAGTAGTCCCTTCAAATCGCCCGTTAGAAGTGATGTGGAGTTTGCATGATGATGCCCGGATGCAATTGAAAGAAATACTTAGTTTATTATCAGAGACACCACTTAATATAGATAAATTAAAGCCATTATTAGGAACATATTACTATTTAATTTATGGAATTATTCAAAAAGAACAGTTAATACTTTTACCTGTTGCAGATCAATTTTTGCATGATGAAGCTTACGACACCATGCTTGAGGAATGCTTTTCCTATGGGTATACATTTATAGAAAAATCTCCCCCCGCAACACAACAGTCTTTTCAATCGTATTTCAAAGATAACGCTTTTGAAACGCGCACAGGTAAACTAAATTTTTCTCAACTTGATGCGTTGTTAAATACGTTACCATTGGATATAACTTTTGTAGATAAAAACGATACGGTTCGTTACTTTAACGACAGTAAAACACGACATTTTCCAAGAAACCCGTCTGTTATAGGCCGATTGGTACAACACTGTCATCCACCTAAAAGTGTGGATACAGTTAAACAAATTGTTGAAGCTTTTAAAAGCGGTGAAAAGCATTTTGCGGAGTTTTGGATTACCTTTAAAGGTGTTATGCTTTATATCACTTATCATGCTGTATATAATGCAAGCAATGACTACGAAGGTATTTTAGAGGTATCTCAAGACATAACCCGTATCAAGCAGCTTCAAGGAGAACAAAGATTGTTAAACTGGAAATAAAAAATGGTGTCAAATTTGGCACCATTTTCATGATTAGATATTTAAAGGTTGAATGCGTTTCATTAAGTAAATGAACGGTGTGTCTAAAGCGGCAACTAGCAGTTTTATAATGTACGTTGTAAAAATAATTTGCCATAAATCAGTAGCGCTAACAATCCCTATAAATGCTATTGGGACAAAGATTAACGAGTCAATCAATTGACTAATCATGGTTGAGCCTAGGTTTCTCACAAAAAGCAATTTGTCAGAAGGGAAGGCTTCTTTGATTTTTTGAAACAAATAAACATCTAATAACTGACTAATAAGATAAGCTGTTAAACTGGCTAATGCAATACGAGGCATAAGCCCAAAAATTGTTTCTAAAGCATGTTGAACCGTTCCATCATCAGCTTCAATAAATTGTAATGCGACCTGCATTATTATAACCATCGATATCAACGTAAAAAAACCGATGAAAACAGAGCGCCTAGCATCTTTAATGCCATATTTTTCATTGAGCGCATCGGTCGCTAAAAACAAGGTACCGAACATAATATTACCAAGGGTTGCGGTTAACCCAAATAGTTCAACCATTTTTACGACTTGGATATTGGCTAAAATAGTTCCCATAGCTATCCAAGTAAATAAGCCGTATTTCCCAAATAATTTATACGCTGCAACAATTAGTATAAAATTAATACATGCAAAGCCTAACCATATTACTTCATTCGACATAGTATCGCCTCCTAGTTTTGATATCGCAGGATGGTTTCGAACTGCGTATTACCGTAGTATTTTATTAAATGTCTTAACATTTGTCAAATAATTATTTCTATATATAGTTTGAAGGCTTTTTATTGATAGGTGGTTGTGGTATAATATTTTAAGCAAAAGTTTCACAGGAGGTGCTTGTGTGGATCGATTATTTAACGTCGTTTTTGGTAGTATTATGGCTGTAGTTTTGACGCTTTTAATCATCTTTAGACAGAATACAACACTGTTTATAATAATTGCATTGATTGGCATCATTTTTGCCTTTAATGCGTACTTTTTGGTGCGGTATTTACAACATAAAAACCGACGTATCATTACTATGGCACAAACGATTCGGGATAAGGAAAATCTTATTAATCGCAAAAGCACTGCCGAATCAAAATTAATTGCAGATATTCCTGTAGGGATTATATTAATTAATAAGGCTTTTGATATTGAATGGGCCAACACGTTTGCAAAGAAGATATTTCAAAATAATTTAGAGTCACGAAATTTAGAGTTGTTACATCAAGAACTGAAAGATAAAATTCAATCCGGACAAACCGAACAACCGTTTGTTATAAAAATATATGAACAAGAGTATGATATTATATTTGATGCGGTTGAAGATACATTGTATTTATATACGGTGACTGAACGTGAAGAAATTAAGCGTCAACACCATCGCTTAACAAATGTATTAGGTGTGTTACATCTCGATAATTTTGAAGAGTCTATTAGTGTTTTAGATATGCAAGAACGCAATGAGATCCAAGCGAAATATTTAGGTGCTTTAGAAGATTGGGCTGAAGATAAAGGGTTTTATTTGATGCCAATTTCAACATCAAAATTAGTGGTGTTTATGCACCGTAGAGATTTAGATGTATTAATTGAGGAACAGTTTGATATTTTAGAGAAAATAAATGGTATTTCGAAAGACAATGAGTTCATGGTTACTTTAAGTGGCGGTATTGTTTGCTCAAATTTACCGTTGAATAAGCTCGGTGAACTTGCTGAAGATGCGCTTGAATTATCGTTGAATCGTGGTGGCGATCAAATTGTTATCAATATTCAAGGAGAAGCATTGCGCTATTTTGGTGGCAACACAAACACTCAAGAGAAAAGAACCCGTATCTCAAGCAGAATTAATGCGCAAAAGCTCGCTATGTTATTTGCGGAAGCTGATCAAGTGTTTATTGTCCCTCACCACCATCCGGATACAGATGCTTTAGGTGCGGCGATAGGGGTTTTAAAAATCGCACAAACATTAAAAGTTGACGCATCGATTGTACTGAATTTTAATGCTATTGACAAAACAGTTAAGAAAATATTACAGTTGATGGAATATGAGTATGTAACCTTTTTAGAAAACTTTGTTTCTCCAGAAGAAGCTTTAAGTATGGCGACACGAAAAAGTTTATTGGTTATTGTTGATCACCATTCTATGGGTCAAACAATCGATGAAAAACTTGTTCGTAGCATTCCGAATAAAGTTATTATTGATCACCATAGAAAACTGACAGATTATATTGAAGGCAGTCGTTTAAGTTATATTGAACCGTATGCTTCAAGTTCAACAGAATTAGTTGTTGAGATGTTAAATGTGTATAAAAAAGACGTCGTGATTAATCCGTTTGAAGCGACGGTTATGTTATCTGGTATTATTGTTGATACCAATAACTTTATGTATCGTACAGGAGCAAGAACGTTTGAAGCTGCTGCGGTGCTAAGAAAATATGGTGCAGATACTTATAAAGTTAAAAACATTTTACGAGATTCATTAAAAGAGATACAAATAAAATCACAGCTTTTAATGTTGGCAGAAGTGATTAAAAAACGGTACTCAATTGTTGTTGTTCCTGATGACATTGATAGCGACCGTACGCTATTAGCGCAAGTGGCTGATAATCTATTAGAGATTGATAACACTGTGGCTGCTTTTGCGATTGGAAAGATTGATAATCAAAATGTTGGTATAAGTGCGCGCAGCCTAGAGGGATTCAATGTTCAAACCGTGATGGAAAAATTTGGTGGAGGCGGCCACTTAAATAATGCTGGTGCGCAAGTTAAAACCGATGACATTCTTTCGATAAAAACAACACTTATTGACGTCTTAGAAAATTCTATACAGGAGGAAAAACCAATGAAGGTAATATTGAAAAAAGATTTGAAAAACAAAGGAAAAAAAGGTGATGTGATCGAGGTAGCTGCAGGTTATGGTAACTATTTATTAACTAGTAAGCAAGCCATTGAAGCAACGCCTGAAAATATGCAAATTATTGAAGATGAAAAAACGAAAGCTGAAGAAGAAATCCGTCAAGAACTCGATGAAGCGAAAGCATTAAAACAACGGATTGATTTCCGTGCGGTCAAAATTTATGTAAAAATTGGTGAAAACGGAAAACTGTATGGAAAAATCACCTCTAAGCAAATAGCGGATGCTTTTAAAGAACAACATAGTATCGATATAGACAAACGCAAAATTCAACTCGATAATCCTATCACTGCACTAGGAACACATCGAATTGATATACGATTACATAAAGATGTTACGGCGACTTTTGAGCTGTTGGTTTTAGAACAATAATATGTCAGAAAAAGTAGCCCCACATAGTTTAGAAGCGGAGCAAAATGTTCTCGGTGCAGTGTTTATTGATCCTGGTACAATTAAGATGATTGTTGATCAGCTTGACATCAATGATTTTCATTCAAGAAGGCATCGTCTCATCTATGGTGCTATTCAAGATTTGATTAAAGAACATGTTGAAATTGACTATACCACCTTGATTAGTCGGTTAGACACGAAGGATTTGCTTTTGGATGCAGGTGGAGCTGATTATATTTTGGGTCTATCGGATACAACGCCTTCTGTGGTCAACTTAGAGCACTATATTAATATTGTTCGTGATAAAGCGATTGTTAGAAATATGATTGAAGTTGCTAAAGAGATTGCTGAAAACGGATTTGATGCGATTGATATGGCAGAATTTATTGATGAAGCTGAGAAACGTGTTTTTGATGTCGCAAAATCGCGGAGAACATCTGATTTCATCACTTTAAAACAAGCAACATTAGATGTTATCGCGAAGACTGAAGAAGCAAAAAACAAAAAAGGAAAACTGCTCGGACTAGATACTGGGTTTGAGAAAATCAATGACTATTTATTTGGTTTACAACCGAGTGAACTGTATATTATAGCGGCACGCCCTTCGATGGGTAAAAGTGCTTTTGCATTAAATATTGCGACGAATGTTGCGAATATGAAACACCGTCCTTATGTTGCATTTTTCTCACTTGAGATGGGGGTCGATCAACTTGTAGGTCGGATTTTATCCAGTGTTGCAAATGTTAAGGGTGCAAAAATTCGAACAGGTGATTTATCAGATTCTGATTGGCAACAAATTAGTGTGGCTAATAATAAACTAGCAAACTTAAACATTGTTTTTGATGATTCAGGAACGGTTAAAGTAACAGATTTAAGACAAAAGTGTCGAAAATTGGCGCAAGAAAACAAACTCGATTTAGTGGTTGTTGATTACTTACAACTACTTTCTGGCTCAAAAAATCAAACTAACCGTGTTCAAGAGGTATCTGAAATCTCAAGAACACTAAAAGAAATGGCACGAGAATTAAAAATACCCGTTATTGCGCTTTCACAGCTTTCAAGGGGTATAGAAAACCGCCAGGACAAACGACCTATCTTAGCGGATTTACGGGAGTCTGGATCGATTGAACAAGATGCGGATGTCATTATGTTTTTATTTCGAAAAGACTATTATGAAGAAGACCGTGATAAATTAACCGGTGAAGTCGATATTATCATTTCTAAGAACCGTTCAGGCGCAATTAACACTGAAGGTATTCAGCTGCTGTTTAAGAAAGAATACAGTAGTTTTAAAAATAAACGATTGTATAATGAAATGGACGCTGACAGCGAAGATTTAGATGATGTAGATATGTAGTTTTAAACAACCGAGAATGTCTCGGTTGTTTTTCATGAAAGCCTTTGTATTTTTAGATTTCAAGTGGTATAATAGGCAAGATAATTTTGTTGACAGGTGATAATTATGGGGCGCATGAGAAAACGAACAAAGCCAATGAAAGTTAAAATAGATTTAACAAGTGGCAGTATTTTAAAGAAAATATTAATTGTTGCTGTACCTATGTTACTGGCTAGTTTAGTTCAAATGGCGTATAGTTTAACAGATATGTTTTGGGTCGCGCGTGTTGAACGGTTAGGGCAAAGTGCAGAAGAAGCTGTGGCGGCGATTGGGACTGCAGGATTTTATCCTTGGTTTGGGTTTGGACTCATTGCGATTGTTAAAGTTGGCGTAAGTATTAAAGTTAGTCAACTGGCTGGAAGAAATGATGAAATCGGAGTCAATCGTGTTGCGACAAATGGATTTGTATTGATGTTTGGATTGGCTTTGTTATATGTTATCTACGGTGTCTTTTTTAACAACCATTTTGTTGGAATATTTAGAATTGATAATGCCAATGTTGTGGATCAATCGATGACGTATTTAAGAATCGTCACAACGTTTGGGTTTGCTTACTTTTTTGTTAATTTATTTAATGGCATTTATGATGGCTTAGGGAAAACCATTAATACTTTCTTCATAATGGCTTGTGGACTCGGACTTAATATGGTGTTAGATCCAATTCTCATACTGGGTCTTGGAATGGGCGTCACTGGCGCAGCCCTTGCAACAGGCATATCACAAACGGTGACGCTGCTTATATATGTTGTTATTTATGTTAGAAAAAATCCCCCTGCCAAACTTGATTTTAAAAAGTATATCAATTTCGAAGAAATTAAAAGAATATTTGTTTTAGGGATTCCAGTAGGGACACAAAGCATGTTAATGACCATTATTTCTATTGGTATTGGGGTGATGGTCGCACAATATGGTGAAGTTGTGATGAGTGTCTCTCGAATCGGGTCTCAAATAGAGGCGTTGAGCTGGATGGTCGCATCAGGTTTTCAAGTTGCTTTAGCTGCATTTGTTGGACAAAATTATGGAGCGAATCAGTTCCACCGCGTCAAGGCAGGTTATGCTACAAGTATGATGATTTTAATACCTTATGGCTTACTCATTAACGCTTTGTTATTCTTTGGGGCAAGGCCACTATTTGCCTTGTTTATTGATAATGAAGAAACGTTGAGACATGGCACTAACTATTTAAAAATTATTAGCATATCACAACTGTTTATGATTCTTGATTTGGTTACAGCAGGTGCGTTTAATGGATTAGGAAAAACCTATATTCCATCTTCTGTTCAAATTATTGGAAATACGTTACGCATTCCATTAGCATTTATTTTAAGCGCGCTCTTTGTTGAATCTGTTCATGGCATTTGGTGGGCATTATCAATCAGTTCATTGTTTAAAGGCATTGTTTTATTTGTGCTATTTATGATGCTTATGAAACGATTAACAAAACGCGGCGGGTTCAATTCAGTTGAAAAAGCGCATGCAGTATAATATAATAGGTCCGGAGTGATAATATGAAAGATCGTTTAGACAAAATAGTACACCGATATGAAGAGATTAATAGGCTTTTAAGTCGTCCTGACATTACCCAAAATATTCAAAAATTGAAGGAACTTTCAAAAGAGCAAAGCAGTTTAGAGAAAACCGTTTTAACATATGAGACGTATAAAAAAACGGAAACAACTATTGAAGAACTGAAAGAAATGATGAAAGAACCTGATCCAGAGATTCGCGAAATGGCAGAGATGGAACTGGAAGAAAATAAAACGTTATTAAAAGATTTAGAAGAAAAATTACATAAACTATTGGTTCCAAAAGACCCTAATGATGAGAAAAACGTTATTGTGGAAATACGCGGCGCTGCTGGTGGCGATGAAGCTAATATTTTTGCGGGTGATTTATATCGCATGTATATGCGTTATGCTGAAAGCAAAAACTGGAAACTAGAACTGGTGAGCTCAGTTGAAAACGAAGCTGGTGGATTTAGCCAAATAGAGTTCTCAGTCTCAGGCGATCATGTGTATTCAATCCTTAAATATGAATCAGGTGCTCACCGCGTACAACGTGTCCCTCAAACAGAATCACAAGGGCGCATTCATACATCAACCGCAACGGTTTTAGTCTTACCAGAAGCTGAAGATGTTGAAGTAGAAATGAATATGAATGATTTACGCATTGATACATTCCGTTCAAGTGGGTCAGGGGGTCAAAGTGTTAATACAACAGACTCCGCCGTACGTATTACGCATTTACCAACAGGCCTTACGGTAAGTTGCCAGGATGGAAAAAGCCAACATGAAAACAAAGCGACAGCATTAAAAGTCATGCGCGCTCGTATCCATGATAAAATGTTACAAGAAAAGATGGAAAGAGAAGGCGAAGAAAGACGTAGTAAATTAGGTACGGGTGATCGTAGTGAGAAAATCAGAACCTATAACTATCCACAAAACCGCATAACAGACCATCGTATTGGATTTACCATTCAACAGTTAGACCGCGTTATGGAAGGTAAATTAGACCCAATTATGGATGCCTTAATAGAAGAAGAATTAAAGCGCAAGCTTTCAGGGGAATAAGTATCACCGTCCTCACAAAGGAGAATTACTATGCC
>SKIY01000136.1 GCA_007116205.1 Candidatus Izemoplasma sp.
ACGGCTCGAAATATTGTGGAAGTTGAAGGTGGAAGAGAGAAAATATTCTTGTTAGATTCACATAATCTATCTTCAGGTTCTGGATTGCTTTTATTAAAGGCAGCAAAATTTCGAGATGCTGGATTAAGTGCCGAAGAGGTGTTTCGTAAGACGCGTTCGTTGGTACCGAAAGTTCGGAGTCAATTTGTGATTGATACGTTAGAATATTTACATAAGGGTGGTCGTATTAACGGATTACAACATATGATGGGCTCGATGTTAAAATTAAAACCAATTATTAAGGTTCATCAAGGCGAGATGCATGTTGGTAAAAAGGCGCGTGGCTCGATTCGTAATGGGGCTAAGCTTTTAGTGAAAGAGGTCTTAGACCTAAAAGACGAGCTTGATCCGGATTTTTTAATGATTACGCATTCTTTTGCGAAAGATACGTATGATTATATTTTTGAGGCAATCAAAGATGACTTGCCGGTTAAAAATATTTATGAGACGGAAGCGGGTTGTGTTATATCAAGTCATTGTGGTCCGGGTACGATTGGGATTTTGTATATCGTAAAATAACCTAGATTAGGTGAAAAACAGCGGTATTTTATAAAAAGGAAAAGATGGTTTTTCCTTTTTATTTTGCGTTAATTGTGGTAAAATTTTTAGTGAAAATGAATGGTGGGATAACAATGCAAAAAACACAAATAGAATCGAAAACACGACATGCACAACGCGTTTTAAGCGTTGAGCTTTTATATAGTCTAGATTTAAATAGTGCCGAGACCTTCACACCAAGTGATTATGAGTTTGTGAATGAGGTTGTCGCAGGCATTTTAAAATATCAAGAAACGATTGATGAGATTATTAATAGTCAGCTTGAGCGTTGGACGCTGAAGCGTTTATCTTATGTCGACCGGGCGATATTACGATTGGCAACGTATGAAATGTATGCGATGCAAACACCTGGGGAGATTGTTATAAATGAGGCGTTAGAACTGACGCGTACGTTTACGGACGAAGGCGATAATAAAGCGGTTAAGTTTAATAACAGTGTACTTGATAAAATTAAGAAGTCTTTGAATAAGTAGGGATTGTTATGGCAGATAAAGCATTAACAGTAACAGCGTTAACGAAATATATTAAGTATAAGTTCGATGAAGATCGTCACTTAAAAGATATTTTGCTTGAGGGTGAGGTATCGAACTTTAAGCATAATGTTCGCGGCCATTTTTACTTTACGTTAAAAGATGATGGGGCACAAATTAGTGTGGTTATGTTTAAAGGCAATGCTTGGAAGGTGAAGTTTAAACCTAAAGAGGGCGATCATGTATTAATTCGTGGCTACGTGAGTGTGTTTGAGAAGAGTGGATCTTATCAGGTTTATGCGGAAAGCATGGAAGAAGTAGGACTTGGGAATTTATATCAAGCGTACTTAAAATTAAAAGATGATTTAGAAAAAGAGGGCTTATTTGCGGCTACACATAAAAAGCCTTTACCGCGGTTTCCGAGGCAGGTTGCGGTTTTAACCTCATCAACCGGTGCGGCAGTACGAGATATTATCCATATTATTAACCGGCGATATCCGTTGACTAAAATTTTGATTTATCCAACCACCGTCCAAGGCGATAACGCAAAGGTTGAAGTGGTGAAGCATATTGAAGCGGCCAATCAAAATCCAGATAATGATGTAATTATTGTCGGACGCGGTGGTGGAAGTATTGAAGATTTGTGGGCGTTTAATGAAGAAATCGTGGCGCGCGCCATTTATGCATCTTCAGTACCGATTGTCTCTGCGGTCGGACATGAAACGGATTTTACGATTGCCGATTTCGTTGCGGATATGCGTGCGCCGACGCCTTCTGGAGCGGCTGAAATTGTTGTGCCAGATAAGGTGACGTTGTTGCGTGATGTGGCGGCATTAAAAAGCCGTGTGTATGATATGACAAAGCGCTCCCTAGATTTAAAAGGGAAACAAATAACTCAGATTCGTGAGCGGTATGTGTTAAAGGACCCATCACGGATTGTGATGCCACATAGTAAACAGTTTGAATATCTTTATGATAAATTGCGGATTTTACATCCATCTAAACGGTTGCTACAAACTCAGGAACGGCTTGAAAAGCTTGAAAAACAAATGCATCGAAATTTTCAGGTAAGACTGCAAATAGCGAAAGATTTGTGGCAGAAAAGGGTCGAACATTTAGAGTATGTGAATCCGTTAAGTATTATGAAAAAAGGATATACTTTGATTAAAAAAGACGGTGCATTTGTGAAGCGTGTGGCCGGGGTCGCGGTGGATGATGTTGTTGAAATACAGTTTTATGATGGGACTGTACAGTCAAAAATAGTAAATAAAAAGAAGGGTGATTCTTAATGGATAAAAAATCATTTGAGGCGTCTTTAGAAGCGTTAGAAAAGATTGTTGATGCGTTAGAAAGTGGTGATTTACCACTTGAAGAGGCGGTTAAAAAGTATGAAGAAGGTATGAAGTTATCAGCCCATTGTCAAACGCTGTTAGAAAAAGCAGAGGGTGTGTTGACGAAAGTAATGAATGAAAAGGGCGAAGAAGCGGATTTTGAGCTAGACGAGTAGGAGTGATACTTTGGATTTAAAAGCTATAAAAGACCCGCGATTTTTAAAAACGATGCGGATTTCTGAACTCGAAGCGTTGAGTAAAGAAATACGTTCTTTTCTCATAGAAAAACTTTCACAAACAGGTGGACATTTATCGAGCAATCTCGGTGTTGTTGAGTTAACCCTCGCGATGCATAAAGTGTTTGATTCCCCAACCGATCAACTTATTTTTGATGTGGGGCATCAAGGGTATGTCCATAAGATTTTAACCGGTAGAGCGGCACAGTTTGACACGTTGCGTCAAGCAGACGGGCTTAGCGGTTTTTTAAAACGTGCTGAAAGTGAACATGATGTATATGAGGCAGGACATTCTTCGACGTCGCTTGCGGCGGGGGCAGGAATGTTGTTTGCGAAAGATTATAAAGCGGATTTAGGCCATATTGTTATGTTGATTGGTGATGGGGCTATGGCTAGTGGTATGGCGCTTGAGGCGCTTAATTTTATGGGTCATTATCCGCGCCGACATCCGATCATTATTTTAAATGATAATGAAATGAGTATTAGTGAAAATATTGGCTATTTATCTAAGATATTAACGCGTGTTCGTATGAAGCGCAGTGTTCGAACGTTAAGACGAGGAACGACGAAAATGATTCCGAAGCCGCTTCGGGGGTTTACGGCAAAAGTTGAAAAGCGTTTGAAAGGATTTGTGGCTGGCCATAGTTACTTTGAAGATTTAGGGTATTTGTATTTTGGGCCGCTTGATGGCCATAATTTTAAACATTTATTAACGGCGTTACAAATAGCTAAAGATGAAAAAAAACCATGTATTGTCCATGTGAGAACGCAAAAAGGTAAAGGGTATTTGCATTCTGAAAATGATTCTGTTGGGGTATGGCATGGTGTGCGGCCGTTTGAAATTGAAACAGGTGATTTCTTAACCAAGCGTGAACCAACTGCATATATTTCAACGTCTAAAGCGGTTGCGAATTATTTGTGTCATCGCGCAAGTAAAGAAAAGCCGTTTTATGTTATTACCCCGGCGATGATTGGCGGGAGTGAACTTGGAGAATTTCAAACGCGGTATGGCGCGCAATTAATCGATGTCGGGATTGCGGAACAAACTGCAGTAACAATGGCAAGTGGTCTTGCGTTAAAAGGGATTACCCCTTTTGTAAGTATTTATTCAACCTTTTTACAACGGGCATATGATCAAGTATTGCACGATGTATGTCGTCATCAAGCGCATGTTGTTTTTGGGATTGATCGCGCTGGGCTTGTTGGTGGTGATGGGGAGACGCATCAAGGGATTTATGATATTCCGATGTTGTTACATATACCAAATATTATCGTGGCACATCCGAAAAATATTGAAGAGGCTTATGGGCTTTTTAATTATGCGATGGATCATCAAACGGGTCCGATGGCGATACGATTTGCGAAGGAAAATATTGTCGATAAAACTTATGCGTATGATGTGGAAGCGATTACTCCTTCTTGGGAAGTGCTTACAGAGGGTGATGGGGTAACGGTGATTACGTTTGGCAGTATTTTAGAGCCTTTACAAGCAGCCATTAAAGCTCAAGGGTTATCAGTAACGCTGATTAATGCGCGGTATTTGAAACCGCTGGATACATCAGTGCTTGATGCGGTTGATGTCACTAAGCCAATTGTAACGGTTGAAGAGTCGATTTTACAAGGTGGACTGGGGTCTGCTATTCGTGATTATTACAGTGATCAATCTGTCCAGATAAAACAGTTTAAACGGCTTGGGTTTGATGCGTTGTTTGTACAACAAGGCAAACGCGAGACGATGCTTGCACGGTATGGGTTAGATGTGGATGGGGTTTTAAAAAGTATTAAGGAACTGTTATGAGACTTGATGTTTATTTGGTGCAAGTGTTAAATTTTGAAAGCCGCCATAAAGCCCAAATTGAGATCAAGCATAACCGTATAAAAGTGAATGGACAGGTTATAAGTAAACCGAGTTATACGGTCACAGAAGATGATGTGGTTGAGGTGCTTTCGGCATTTAACCGGTTTGTTGGTAAGGGCGGGTTAAAATTAGCGTATGCTTTAGACCAGTTTGGCATGGATGTGAAGGATTTGCATGTACTTGATGTTGGTGCATCAACCGGCGGGTTTACGGATTGTTTATTACAGCGTGGTGCGAAAGCGGTACGTACGATCGATGTTGGTCAGCATCAACTGCATGATGATTTAAAAGCGGATCAGCGTGTTGAAGTTTTTGAGCGTAAGAATTTTCTTTCTGTAGATGCAGGTTTTTTTACAGGAATTGATTTAACGGTGATGGATGTAAGCTTTACATCGTGTGTGCCGTTGATTGAACATTTGTTTCGATTTTTAGATAAACCATTAATGGTTTTGTTTAAACCGCAGTTTGAATCATTAGAAACACCGCGGTCTGGGGTTATTAAACACCGCCGGATTCACGAGCGCACCTTAAAGCGATTTGCGGATAAGGTTCACGCGATGGGACTGGCTTTGGTAAAGATTGTGCCGTCTCCGATTGTTGGGGGAAGTGGCAATATTGAGTTTTTATGTTTACTTGAAAAAGGACATAAAAATTGTGATTTTGAGGGTGCCATTGGGGAAGCTTACAAAGCTTTTTAGGAGGTTCTTATGTTAAGTTATTTAGCGGTTAAGAACTATGCGATTTTAGAAAATATCGAAGTTTCTTTTGAAGCGGGCATGACTGCGCTTACTGGAGAGACTGGCGCTGGGAAAAGTTTGCTTATCGATGCGATAGGTCTTTTACTTGGTGACCGTGCAACGACATCGATTGTTCGAACAGGTGCTGAGTATTGTGAGATTAGTGGCCTTTTTGTGAATTTATCAAAGACAGTTAAGCAAACCCTTGCGACGCTTGATATTCCTTGTGCCGATGATGAGTTGTTAATTCGTAGACAAATCAGTCAAAACAGTCAAAATCGGATTAAGGTGAACAATCGTGCTGTGACATTACAAGACCTCCGGATGATTACGATTTATTTAGCGGATATTCACACCCAACACGATACGAAACGGTTGATTAATCCAGAGACGTATCTCAGTTTGATTGATGCGCATGATCAAACGCTTAAAGACACGATAGATGTGTATAAAAAAGCGCGACAAAACTATCTTTCTGCGCATCAAGAATATGTCACGCTACAAGCTTCAAAGGCGTCGCGGGAAGAGAAATTGGATTTTTATCGGTTTCAAATTGAAGAAATTAAAAAACATCAGCTTGAAGCGGATGAGGATGTTGAATTAGAACAAGCGATTGATAAGTTGCGAAATTTTGATAAGATATACAAAAAAATACAAGAAGTTAACGCGTTGTTAAAAGATAATAATGCGTTAGAATCGATTTACGATGCGTCGCAATCGCTTGCGGATGTATCAGATTATGACGCGCTTTATGCGTCTTTATCGGAACGGTTAAAAAGTGCTTACTATGAACTTGAAGATGTGCAAGGGGTTGTTGGAGATCAGTTGCGGGCTTTGGATTTTGACCCCGCAGAACTCGACCGATTAGAAACACGCCAACATACGCTTGATACGTTGAAGCGGAAGTACCGAAAAACATTGCAAGAGTTAATTGCGTATCAAGAGATGATGGAAGAAGAAATCGCGATGTTCACAGACTTCGATCAGGCTTTGGCTGAAAAGTACAAGGCATTAGAAACAGCATTTGAAACGATTAAAGCGGCGGCAATAGCGTTAACTGAAAAGCGGAAAAATGCGGCGCGTGGGATTGAAAAGGCGTTGCTTAAAGTGTTAAAAGATTTAGAGCTTAAAGATACCCGTTTTGAAGTAAGGTTTAATACGGTAGTTTATGATGATGCCTCAGCGGTTAGTCAGTTTACAGAAGCAGGGGTTGATCAAATTGATTTTTATTTATCAACGAATGTCGGTGAACCATTAAAACCGTTATCTAATGTAGCAAGTGGTGGGGAGTTAAGTCGTATTATGCTTGCATTGAAAGAAATATTAATGCGGAAGCTTTCGGTGTCATTGATGATTTTTGATGAGATTGATACAGGGGTTTCTGGGTTTGTAGCGAGTCAAGTCGCTGAAAAAATGTATGCGATTGCGCAATCGACACAAGTGTTAACGATTACGCATTTACCGCAAGTCGCAGCGCGCGCAAAGCACCATAATCTGATTTTTAAGGAAACGGTGGATGGTCGGACGAAGGCCAATATAAAAACGCTTGATCGCAATGGTCGCATTCAAGCGTTAGCAGAGATGATATCTTCAGATAAAGTGAGTGATTCAGCGCTTAAAAGTGCTGAAGAGTTGTTAAAATAAAAAAAGCACGAATGCGTGCTTTTTCAATCACATGTTTTGCATCGCTTGGAACAATGCAAATATTGCGGTAATTACGGTTCCTAAAAGAAATCCGAAGACTAAAATAATAACAACAATACGCCCCCATTTTTTCTTTAGCGGATTTTTATATACAGGACGTCCTTCTTCAGTTTGCTTTTTTGTACGTTTTCTGCTTTCTGGCATACCATCACCTCAAATCAACTGTTCTTTTGGTTGCTTTTAACATTATACGATACTTTATGAAAAAAGGAAAGATATTGCATGAAAAAATACCGAATTATATTCCATGTCGACTTAAATGCGTTTTTTGCGAGTTGTGAGGAAGCGCAAAATCCTACGTTGAAAAACAAACCGATTGGGATTGGTAAAAATACCGATCGCGGTATTTTAACAACGGCAAATTATGCTGCAAGGAAGTTTGGGGTTACGAGTGCAATGAATGTTTATGAGGCAAAAAAACGGTGTCCGCAACTTTTAGTGGTCCCTGGAAACATGGCGCTTTATCAAGAGTATAGTCAAAAGTTTTTTGAGTATTTAAGAACGTTGACAGATCAAGTTGAACCAGCTTCAATTGATGAGGCGTATCTTGATGTGACGGAGGATTTAAATGGGGAGCATCCGCTTGATTTTGCTTCGCGTATTCAGAAAGATTTGTTGGCGTCATTGAATTTGCCGGTGTCGATTGGGATTGCACCGAACCGGTTTTTAGCTAAAATGGCATCTGATATGCAAAAACCGCTTGGGATTACGGTATTAAGAAAACGTGATGTTCAGGAAAAGCTTTGGCCGATGAACATTGAATCAATGTATGGGATTGGTAAGAAGACGGTCCCAAATTTGAAGTTGATTGGGATTGAAACCATTGGGGATTTAGCAACGTTTAAGGATAAAAATAAACTTGCTAAGTTTTTAGGCAATCAAACAGATAGTTTTATTGGAAAATCACGGGGTGAAGGCAGCGCAGAAGTTGATCCTACGCGTGCTGAAACGGTGCAAAGTGTCGGAAACTCTAAAACGTTTGAAGGGTTTTTACACAGTTATGATGATATGTTAAAGGGACTTACGAAGCTGACTGAGTCTGTGGTGACGCGGTTGCATAAAAAAGCATATGCAGCGAAAAGCGTCTCTGTGCAAGTGCGGTACGCAGATTTTACGCAACGGTCGAAACAAGTGGCTTTACCGCAACACACGAATGACTTTGATGAGCTGTTAGAAACGGTTGAGCATTTGTTTGAGTCGCTTTATGAAGAAAAAGCGGTGCATTTGCTTGGGGTAAGTACGACAAATCTTGAGAAACAAGAGATGTTGTTTAAGCAGTTAAATATATTTGAACCTAAAGAACAGTTAGAAAAAGACACACATGTGAATCGTGTTTTAGAGAGTATTAATAAACATTATGATAAGCCGTTGTTAAAGAAGGGCTTAAAGAAGTAAACAAAATTGTTGTTTTTTGCTTTTTGTGGTAAAATTAAGGCTAAGATTAGGCACGCATTGGGAGTGGGAATATGAAGAGATTTCTAGCGCTATTTATAGTCACGTTTTTAGGATTAATATTATATGCTTGTGGTCCAGATGATATTGATGAAGATTTAGCACCTGCTTTTAGTCATCTAATTGTCAATGAACGATCACCTATTATTGAGGGTGAAAATGTCACCTATATTGTTGATAAGGGCGATGAGATTGTTGTTGAAGTGTTTATTGACAATCCGACGAGTGCACCGATTAACTCGGTGACGATTAATGGACAAACATACCGGGCGAACCGTTTTGAAGAAGGTACGACACCGCAGCGCATTGTGTTACATTTAAGAATGCCTGTTCCAGGTGAGATTGTGTATGAAGTTGAAAGTTTTTTACATTCAGATAGTGTTAGTGTACCTGTTGAAGCGAATAACAGCTACACGGTTTTTGTGCGTAAAACG
>SKIY01000109.1 GCA_007116205.1 Candidatus Izemoplasma sp.
ACAAAAGATATCGATGTGGCTAAAAAAATTGCTGCAGCGATTAGAGGGTCAAGTGGCGGGTTTAAGCATATTCAAGCAGGACCTGTATATCTTGATGAGCGCGGTCATGTTCAAGTCACAATGAATATTTTAAATTATAAACAAAATCCGATTTATCGTATTTTAGAAACTGTTAAGATGGAAGCAAAACGCTATGGTGTACAAGTAATGAGCAGTGAAATTGTAGGGCTGATTCCTGCAGATACGATTAAGCGATCTTTAAAATATTATTTTGCTGTTAAGGGTGAAAATTTAGATGAGAGTATTGATCTAGATACACTGACAAAATATGCTAAAACGTTTATTGGTTTTAGAGATTTTGACCGTTCAAAAATTATTGAAGCGAATGTGTCGTGATTGTATGACTGCAGATTTAATCGTAATCAATATCGGAATACTATTAACGCCCAAAGTGGATAAAGGGCCAGTCCGTGGAAAAGATATGGATATTGTTGAAGAATATCAAAACGCATTTTTAGCAGTTAAAGATGGTAAATTTATCGATTACGGAACACATGATTTTCAGCATTTAGTTGGTGATGATACTGAAGTGGTTGATGCTGAAGGTAGGTTGGTTACTCCAGGACTTGTGGATTCACATACACATGTTGTCCATGGTGGTAGTAGGGAATATGAGTTTGAGCAAAAAATGCGTGGGGTTCCATATTTGGATATTTTAAAAGCCGGAGGCGGAATTCATAGTACAGTGAAAATGACAAGAGAAATATCTAAAGAGGGGTTATATGCGCAGTCCAAAAAAAGTTTAGACTTTATGCTTGGTTTTGGTGTCACGACGGTTGAAGGGAAAAGTGGATACGGACTAGAATTAGAAACTGAGTTAAAACAGTTAGAAGTTCAGCGTGAACTGCATGAAAATCATCCGATTGACATCGTCTCGACTTTTATGGGGGCGCATGCTTTACCAGTGGCCTATAAATCAAAGCGGAAAGACTTTTTAGATAAAGTCATTGGGATGTTTGATACCGTCAAACAAAGAGAACTTGCTGAGTTTGTTGACATATTTTGTGAGGACGGGGCTTTTGATGTTGCTGATAGTCGTTATTTATTAGAAGCTGCAAAAAAACATGGATTTAAGTTAAAAATTCATGCTGATGAAGTGGTTGCTTTAGGTGGGGTGCCACTTGCAGCACATCTAAAAGCACATAGTGCAGACCATTTGATGGCTATTGATGAGGCGGGGTTGCGTGCTTTAGCACATAGTGATGTAATTGCAAACTTATTACCGAGTACTTCGTTTTATTTAAACAGTGATTATGCACCCGCAAGGAAAATGATTGAACGCAACTTAGCACTCGCATTATCAAGTGATTATAATCCTGGTAGTAGTCCAAGTGAGAATTTCTTATTTACGCTTAATTTAGCAGCAATACATATGAAAATGTCACCTAATGAAATATTAACTGCAGCGACCTATAATGCGGCTTATGGTATCGATCGAGCTGATGAAATTGGACGTATTGCGAAAGGATATAAAGCGGACTTTGTTATTTATGATGCACCAAACTGGCCGTATGTACTTTATCATTTCGCTATTAATCATGTTAAAGATGTATTTAAAATGGGAATTAAGGTTATTGAGAATAAACAAAAAGTTTGGGAGGCTAAGCAATGAAACTAATTGATTTAAGTGTAAGAGATTTTGTTTATGAAGTAGATTCAGCATCACCTGCTCCTGGTGGTGGGAGTGTTAGTTCGGTAGCCGCATCTTTAGGTTCCGGTCTATTAAGAATGATTGGTCATTTAACGATTCCAAAAAAGAAATTTAATAAACTCGATGAAGATGTTCAGAAAGCGTTTATTAATACGCATGAACGCTTGAAAACATTAGAAAACAAATTGCTGGATTTGGTTGATCGCGATACTGATGCATTTAATGATATTATGCATGCTTTTAAAATGCCAAAAGAAACAGACGCTGAAAAGAAAAAAAGAGCAAAAGCGATCGAACAAGCGACACTAAAAGCAATAGAAGTCCCTGAGGGTATTGCAGAAGCGGCCTTTGAAGCACTTAAACATTGTGATTTTATTCGTCAATATGGCAATAAAAATGCACTTTCAGATGTCGGTGTTGGGGCGTTGATGTTGTATGCTGGATTAGAAGGTGCTTGCTTAAACATTAAAATTAATCTTTCTGGATTATCGGATAAAGATTTGGTTAAGGCGTATGAAGATAAAGTTACAGTCATGTTAGCGGATGCTAAAACCATTAAAGATCATGTTTTAGAGAACATCCACGAGTCTTTAAGTTAATGTCACAGAGTGAAGCACGGCATGCGTATGTAACATTTGTGATGCGTAATGATAGTTTCATACCTGGGGCTTTGGTGTTTGCATATGCACTTAAAGAACAAAATACTGTGGCGGATATCATTTGCATTGTTACGAAAGATGTTTCAGAAGAAGGCGTAAAAGCATTAGAAGTGCTTTTTGATTATGTTTATAAAATCGATGCGATTTATGTGCCACATAAATCCCGCCAAGAGCGTCAAGATCGCCCATTTTTATTTACTAGGTTTAATGCGTTGCGACTTGGTAAAGATGGCGATTTAGGAAAAGGGTACGATAAAATTGTTTTAGCAGATGCCGATCTTTTGCCGCTACGAGATTATGACAAGTTGTTTGACATTAAAGCACCCGCTGGCGTAATTAATGAAAAAAAAGCTTATTGCATGGAATCTAAAGCTGGTGCGTATGTGATTCCTAAATCCGTTTATGAAAATGGTCGGTGGATTTGGCATGACATTTATAAAGAAATTCCTTTTGGTGCTGAAATACCAAAAACGATCACAGATCGTGTTATAGATGATCACGAAAATATGGGTGTTAATGCGGCGTTATATTTATTTGAACCTTCAATGAAACTTTTCACCTCTATTTTAAACGATACTGAAAACGAAGATATCCGTGAAAAAATTGCACAGTTCCCATGGCCTGAAATGCAGTATATTACGATGAAGTTAAGTGGTAAGTGGCATAATATGGATCTTATCTACGCTAGTTTTAATGGCTACCCTGTTATCGATGTTTTAAATGGTATTCATTACGCAGGGTTGAAACCGTGGCAACTTAAACATCGCTCAATCATGCATTTTGCTAAAAATGAAGATTATCGATTGTGGTACGCAGTATTTGTTAATATGATGGATGCCTATGAGACTTTGCATGATAACCGGCGGTTAAACCGTATGTATGCAACCATTAAAATGATGCAAAGCAAACCTGAGTATAGATTTGAACGTTGGACGTTAGAAAACCTTAAACATTTACGGAAGCAGTGATTATTGCTTCCTTTTTTATTGCAATTACATTGACAGATAGAGTAATGTTTGTTAGAGTAATAGTGTCTTAGAATGAGGTGTATAATGGAACGTTCAAAAATTGGTGAGTGGATTGCGAATGCAGTTAGTCATGGAATAGGCTTTTTATTATCGATTACAGCACTAATATTTTTGCTGTTAAATGCGCAAGAATTACAAGTGAGACTAGCGGTGTTGGTTTTTGGTATAAGCTTAATGCTTTTATACTTAGCAAGCACACTTTATCATGCACTGCCACACAGTTCACCGAAAATAGTTGCGGTCTTTAAGCGATTAGATCATAGTGCTATTTATTTGTTAATTGCAGGAACGTATACACCGTTCATAATATTAACAGTGTCAAACAGTAGTGGTTATTGGCTACTCATTGCATTGTGGAGTATTGCGGTTATCGGTATTACACTAAAGTCGATTTGGATTAATAAGTTTCATGTTTTACATCTTGTTATGTACGTTTTGATGGGTTGGAGTGTTATGACTATTTGGCCTGAAGTGCGTACAATTATTCCAAACAACGCGATGTTTTTCTTACTTATGGGTGGTATTAGTTATACAGCAGGTGTTTTGTTTTACATAAACAAGTTTCGATATGCACATTTTGTTTGGCATTTATTCGTACTTGGAGGATCAGTATTTCATTTTATTTCAGTATATTTTCTATTATAAAAGGGAGTGTTAATTATGGAAAAAATTGCTTTAGTCACGGACAGTACCGTTTATTTACCGAAGAAATATTTAGAAAAAAACAAGATTCATGTTGTTAGTCTTAACATTATTGATGGTGAAAAATCATACAAAGAGTTAGAAGTTGATAATGATTTCGTGTTTAAACGCCAAGATGAAAAAGCGGGGCTTACAACGTCTCAACCAGCACCATCAGAATTTGTTGATGCGTATGAAAAAGCTTTTAAAGAAGGATACGAGAAAGTATTTGTACTAACCCTTTCTAAAGGGTTGAGCGGAACTTACCAATCTGCAATTCTTGGTCGCAATATGGTCGATGAAAAAGATAAAATTCATGTCTTTGATACAAATAATGCGGCGTACGGGAATGAGTTACTACTTGAAAAATTGGTTGATATTATTAAAGAGGAAAAAACCAGTGCCGCTGTTATTAAACGGATGGAAAAAATTATTGAGGATACCCATTTGTATTTTACGGTTGAAAATTTGTTTTCTTTGCAAAAAGGCGGAAGATTATCAAAAGCACAAGCACTACTTGGAACAGTGTTGCGTGTAAAACCTATTATTAGAGTGGTCGACGGGAAGTTAAAACTTGAACATAAAGAACGCACGCATAAAAAAGTACATAAATATTTGGTCGATAAAGTACTTACAGATGAGAATCGCGAAGGTAAAACGTTAAATGTTCGTATTATTACTCGAGATTCTGAAGAAAACGCATTAGAACTTAAAAAATTAATCGAAGAAAATGTAAAAGATAGTAAAATTACTATTACCGACTATCTTGGACCAGTATTCTCAATCCACATTGGTAAAAAAGGGTTTGGGCTTGCTTGGTTTTACGAATAAAATTTCAAAGGTAGTTTAAACTATTCGATGATAAAAACCCATCATTGCTTTTAAAAATGATGGGTTTTTTAATGTGGGTTGTTGCTTTGACTTTTAAGGGGTTTGGTGCTATTATTATTGCAACTAAATTGAATTTGTAGGTGTGCTATGAATGAAAATATAAGGGAAAAATACAATATGATAAAAGAACGGGCTGATGTTTTTTATCATTCAAGTTCATATATGATCATTGTCGTTATCGTTGCGATGTTAGGATTGATTTTCGAACAAGAAGTCGCAACGATATTTGTCTTGGCGGCTTTAATTATTGGTAACTGGCTTTTGGTTGAAGATATTTTGCCGACATTTTTGCTGATTGGTGTTATTGGGCTGGTGGGATTACGCATCCCTAGAGAAGGCTTATATCACTTTGTCCCGCTTTATTATACACCGATTGCAATTGTACCAGCTTTTATTGCAAAGTTGTTTATACACCCATTTAAGTTTATTAGAGGGACATTTATGTATCCTACGATTGCTGTGGCGATTGCTATTGTTTTAGGTGGGGTATTCGTTATTAGTTTTGAAGCGTATTTTGCATTTAGAACGCTATACTATACCTTTTTCTTAGGACCTGGAATGGTTGGCATTTATTTTGTGTTAGAACGTTATGTTATTGGTCGTAAAAAAATAGCTGAGTATTTCTCGAAAATGATGGTAGCCATTGGTATTGTTGGCTTTTTTATGCTTTTTTCATCGTATTACACGAAGTTTGGTGGACTCGCAGATTTTGAACTGGGACGATTCTTTCAGTGGCGAAACAATCTATCAAATAATTTGTTATTAGCAATGCCATTTGCATTTTATTTAGCTTATAAAGGTAAACACACAGCCTTTTTTATTGCGGTAGGGACTTTACAGTTTGTTGCGTTAGTATTTTCATATTCTCGTGGAGGCATTATATTTGGTGCATTAGCATTTCCGCTGACGATCCTTGCGATGATCGTCATTGCGAAAAATCAACGATTAAAGATGATTTCAATCTTGATTGTTATTTTTGGTTTAATGTATTATTTATTTGAGGAATGGGTTATTCCTATCGCACAGATTATTGAGGACATTGAAAGCCGTGTAAGTGTTTCCTCAGATGAAGCACGCGCAAACTTATACCGAATGGCTTGGGAGAATTTTAAAGCATACCCTGTGTTTGGAACGGGGCTAGGGTTTGATACAAGTGATCATTATAATCCACAAACGATGTCAATGTATTGGTATCACTCAACATTTTTTCAAATCATTGGTAGCTTAGGCGTTGTTGGCTTGATTGCCTATACTTATCAAGGGATTGTAAGAGTGCATAGCTTAATAAAAGTCCGCCATCCCTTTAATCTTTTTGTAGCATTATCGATGCTTGGGTTTGGTGGATACTCAATGGTTAATGTCGGCTATTTTGCACCACTTCCGTTTGTTGCAATGATGTTGACGATGTTTATTGTGGTTGATCGCAATAATACATTACAAGAGAAATAAAACGAATATCAAATAAAAAAATGTAGCTACCCTGTGTTGGTAGCTACATTTTTAATCATCTAAGTACAGTTTTCGGAAGTAATCTTCATCCAAAATATAATTGTTCACACGGTTTCGGAATAAGACTTCCCCAACTAAGGAACGTTCTTGCTTATAATCTAGTGTTTCACCGATTCTAGAAACGAGTGAATCACCGCTATCTACAGAATAATAATAGGCTTCTGTTAAAAAACTAACATTTGAGAAGATCACCGTGTTCATCACGGAGTTAAAAGCATCGTTGCCCATTACTTTAGAGTAATCTAAGCTAAGATTAAACATATTGGCGAGTGTTGGCAATATATCAACGGAACTAAAAAGGTTATTAATTGTTTTAGGTTCTAAGGATGGATTGGCAATAATAAAAGGTACATTATGAATATTTAAAGGAATTGAATCATCTTTTACGGTATCGTACTCCCAAATCATATCCGCATCTAACCCATATGCGTAGTGATCACCAAAGATAACGATCACAGTATCATCTCGAAGATTGTTTTCTTCTAATGTATCAAGGAGATAACCTATAGCTAAATCAAAATCCCAATGTGCAGCATGATAATACTTTATAGGTTCAGGAATATCTTCAAGTCCGATGTCGGTTAAAATCTCGTCGATTACTGGATAATACTGTAAAGCGATGTCATGCCGACCACCTTCATATGGTAAATGTCCTACGACCGTTAAGAAGTAAGCATAGAATTGGTCTTCATTGAATAGATATGGTAAGCTTCGCTCAAACATTTCCAAATCGCTGTGCCAATAATGTCCACTAGCCTCACGTTCTTCATCTGATGGTGTTACCATACCCAATCGGTCTGGACCGAAATACTCATGAAATCCAAGCCCGCTATTTGCAGTTCTTCCTGGATGGAACTCAGCGCGCGGGTAAAAGTGATCAGAAAAGTTGTGAAAAGCTAATGATGTATAGTTATACTCATCAAATAGCCTTGGAAAAGTATAAGGGAAATAATTGTCAATATAAGCTGACATGCTTAACTGGTTCGTTCGATTTGGATAGAAGCTGGTTTGCACCATAAACTCTGTATCTGCGGTGTTTCGGTAATATAACGGCGCATAAAAGTTATCAAAATACCACGATTCTTCTACCAACGCATACAAGTTTGGGGTTAACTCCGGATGAATAGCATATGTGTCTAATGCTTCTGCCATAATCATAATTAAATTCTTTCCTTCAAATATACCCGAGATTCCTTCAACATACTCGTATTCTGGATTAATATCAAACAATGTCTCAGCGTGTTGGTCTGTTAACGTCTCAATGCGATTTGGCATTAATGCATTTTGAAGATCAATTCGAGCATAAGTCACAACACCGTATTTTCGCATCGCGGTTTCAGGCATAGAAAGTTCAACATACAAATCATAATCAGAAAAAGAGAAATAATCATCTTCGTCGTGATCATCACTAATAGTTTGAACCGTAATAAAAAGCATTAAGACAGCTAAAACACTGTAAAAAACAGGTTGTTTATAGGAAGTATAACGAACATCAGTAATGGCTATTTTTCCTTTATGATCTAACCACACGAGTACTACAGCAAGTATGAACGGGAGTAAATATACAAAATGCCCTAATCTTAATGTTTGGGGTAGACGATAAAAGAACGTAAATCCCGCCGCTAAATCCCCAGAAAACGCCACTGAATAAAAATTATTAGAGATAGC
Source organism: Candidatus Izemoplasma sp. (assembly GCA_007116205.1). Lineage (GTDB taxonomy): Bacteria > Bacillota_I > Bacilli_A > Izemoplasmatales > Izemoplasmataceae > SLQR01. The sequence continues at coordinate 8,148 of SKIY01000109.1, forward strand.
TTTATAAATGTCTTGAGAGAAATATAAAGCGACTAACATCGCATGAAACACAACAATTAACCATTTTACCGTCTTTTGTTTAAAAATCTTTATAAAAGCAACGATAAACATGGCATAACTAAGGGTAAACAAAATTTTACGTAAAAAGTCCATAGTAAAAAGTGAAGCGAATGAGAATCCTGCCTCACGGTCTAAAGCATTTATTCTAAAAGTAATTTCTAAAAATAGTATCGTTCCAACCAAAATACCGAGTATAATAAGAGTAGACTTATATTTTTCCATGATTGTCCCCCTTTTTAGTAGTCCTTGTTATTATATAATAAAAGCAACTAAAAATAAAGATATTCAGTTGGTAATTTTATTCGGTAATTTATGCAAAACAATCTATTATAGCTTGACAATTGATGGTGAATTGCATACAATGTTAATAGTCTTTTTGAGACGTTTATTTTTATGGCGATTGTGGCGAAGAGGTTAACGCACCGGATTGTGGCTCCGGCACTCGAGGGTTCAAGTCCCTTCAGTCGCCCCAAAATTGGGCTATGGCCAAGTGGTTAAGGCATCGGACTTTGACTCCGACATCGGTGGTTCGAATCCACCTAGCCCAGCCATTGTAATGTGCGGGTGTGGCGGAACTGGCAGACA
>SKIY01000023.1 GCA_007116205.1 Candidatus Izemoplasma sp.
ATCCCGTATTTTTCCGCCGCCATAGCCGCCGCACTAAACCCGTGATATAACGGTTCCGTAAAATCCTTTAAAATAGAAACATCATACCGCTTTAATATCCACTTTTTATGTGTCTTTACAGAAACATACTTCGTCAAATCGTGTAAATACGATAATACCTCTAATTGTTCAAGATCCGCTCCATAAATTTTACCGAGTTTAACCGCCGTGTCACGAACACCATAAACATGATTTAACCGATCGACTGAATGCTTATATGCATCTAAAAAGTCCGCTTTAATCCGTTTTATCATATTAACGCCTCGCGCACATACGGGGTAATCCCTTTCGGTGTTTTAATCACTACCGTGCCATGGCCAATCAGCGTGATAAACCCAACCCCAGGAATAACAACATCACGTTTTTTGGTGGTTTTAAATGACACTTGTTTAGCTGTGCGTTCAAACACTGTTTCTGTCTCTCCCGGTGGTACCAATAAACCTTGAACGTGTGCTTCATAAAAAGCATCCGCCTCATCCAACTTACGGCGATGGATATACAGTTTATCAGATACATACACCACTAAATCTGACCGATCACCACTGATAAAATCAACTTGCACAAGCCCCCCTAAAAACAAAGTCTGATCCGGGTTTAACTGAAAGACTTTTGGTTTAACCTCTTTTTTAGGTTGAATCGATTGATAAGATGCTTCGTTTAACAAATGGGCAATATGGTTTTTATTCAACAACCCTGGTGTATCATAAAGCGTTTGATTTTCAAACGGAATCGGAATCAATCCCTGTGTCGTATTACGACTATTAGAAACCGTAATAAGCCCTTCTTTCATCGCCACACTCGCTGCTAACATCGCATTAATCAAACTGCTTTTACCAACATTAGTTGCCCCAACAACATAAATATCTTTTCCTTCACTCAATGTCGCTATTTTATCGAGTAACGTATCGATTTCATATTTTTTTAAAGCACTAACCATCAGTACATCAATCGCATGAATTCCTGCTTGTTTTAAATATTTTAAAATGCGATGTCGAAGTTTACCATCATTAACAATCTTAGGTAATAAATCGCGTTTATTAACAACGACAAGGACATCTTTTTTTTCCGTAATCTTATGAATTTGTGGCATCATTGAGCCTTCAAGATCAAAAGCATCTAACACATTAACAATTAATACATCCTTTTTAGCTATAAAAGACAACAGCTCATAATACGTTGACGCATCGACATATGAGGGCGTTATTTCACCATAGTGACGTAGCCTAAAACACCGTTGACATAATATCATTTCAGCTTCATCTATTTTTTTAGGGGTAAAAAATGGTGCTTGTTTATCCGTGTTTTGTAACACCCCACCACAACCAACACACCGTACATCACTCATAACGCGTGTCCAACTTTAAGGCTTCATAAATATCTGGATACTTACGCTTAATTTTCTTCAACATCTTTTGTTCTAGCCAACGGTTCAAGCGCGTATACCACTTTTCTGTTTTTTGTCGAATCGGTTTGACCAAAATAACATCATAGCCACATCTTCTAGCGCCATAAACATCCGTCATTAACTGATCCCCAATCACCAACATCTCACCTTTTTGGTAATATGAATCCGTATGTCGCATCGCTTTTTTAAATCCTGACTTTAGTGGTTTTTTCGCATTCGCTACATAACGAACACCTAAATCATCCGCATAATGTTTAACACGATACGTACGATTATTAGAAATGAGCACAATTTCATAACCCATAGTTTTTAACTTTTTAATAAATGTTTTCTGTTTTGGCGATGCTTTTATCTCATCATACGGAATCAACGTATTATCTAAATCAATCAACAAAACACGCTTACCAATATTATGGTAAAGCGTTTGAAAATCAATATCGTAAATTGTCGCATAATGTCCGCGGGGAATGAATAACTTCGTTCTCAAAAAAAACTGTATCATAATTTACCTCCTACCAATTAAGCATCAAGTGCTTGAATAAGTCCTTTAAAGCCATCTTTATACAATCTACTACGCAAATAGTTTAACTGCACACGGGCATGTTTATAATCTGGATACAACGTTGCAAAAAACTGATAAAACGCTTTAGAATGATTTTGGTGCACAAGATGACTAATTTCATGAAGAAAAATAAAGGTTAAAAAGTTCTTTGGATAATGAATCAGCTCAAGATTCATAGTCACCTTCAAAGCCTTCGGTTGACAGCTTCCAAATTTACTCTTTAACTGTTTGACACGAAAACTTAACTGCTTTAAATCAGTGCCTTGAACTGCATATCGGTACTTTAAAACTAGCGCTTCTAACGCTTCTTCAAAAACCGTTTGTAAATACGCAGTAATTCGTTTTTTTACCGCATCACGATCCGCATCTACACCAAATACAATTAACCGGTTTCCTTCTTTTCGAATAGCCGGTTTCCCGCTTTCTTGCACAATTTTCACCGGTTCGTTAAAAATCGTAATCGTTTGGCCTACTTGATAATCTACATTTAAATCATATAGTGGTGACATCTTTAAAATCGTATCGCGATGCGCATCAATCATGTTTTCAATTGTGCTACGCCGACAATGTTTTGGTGCAGTGACAGTGTATAACCCCGCTGTTTTAGGGCGCACAATAATCCGTTTTTGATGCCGTCTTTTAGACACTTCAAACTGATACACCTGATCGCCAATATGCTTGCTGATAATCATAGCGCATCAATAAGTTTTACAAGCAGTTTAGCAGCATTTTCAGACGATTCCGCCAAAAAAGCGCTAAACCCTTCTGATTGCGCTGGTTCACCGATGACATCAGAAATCGCCCGCAAGATCAAATGCGGCACCTTTTCTAATGTACAGACTTGTGCGATTGCCGCAGCTTCCATCTCGACCGCATAGACATTTTCATAAAGCGCTAAAATCGCTTCAATCGATGCTTTACGCGTAATAAACTGATCTCCCGAAGCAATCATCCCACTTCGGTAATGAATCCCCGCTTGTTCAGCAATATCCATCGCAAGCGCTTTTAATGCTTTATCGCTTTTAAACACCACCTCTGCCCCTGGAACTTGTCCATAGGCATAATTAAAAGCAGTCACATCAACATCGTGATGAACCACCCCTGAGGCAATAATGGTCGTTCCTAAAGCAACGTTCACACCACCTGCAACACCGCTGTTTAAAACCGCCTCTACGGCATACGTATTTATCAGTAGTGTTGTTGCATAGGCCGCATTAACTTTGCCAATACCCGACAAAACACAGACACAGTTGTGACTGTTATGTTTGACATGATATACTTTTAAGCTTTTACATGTTTCACTTTTAAAATCATCTACTTTGCTTAAAAACGCATCAAGTTCTTCCTGCATTGCAAATATAATACCGATTTTCATATTGCACCACCTACACGAAAAAAAGAATGGCAAGCATTCTTTATTTCACTTCAACAATCTTAACAGTAATCTCTTTATTCGCATCCGTTTTAAACATTACACGCTCACCTTGTTTTTTTCCAATGACCGCTTTTCCAACCGGTGATTCATTAGAAATTCTACTGTTTAATGGATCCGCCTCAAGCGTTCCCACGATTGTGTAAAGCTTTGGATCTTGCCCGTTAATTTGGAGTACAACACGCTTACCAATATTCACTTTATTTGATTGGTCCTCTTTAATAATTTCTGCATGTTTAATAAAGTTTTCAAGTTCCTTAATGCGCTTTTCAATGCGCGCTTGTTCTTCACGTGCCGCATCATAATCAGCGTTTTCACTTAAATCGCCTTGCGCACGTGCATCCTTCAAAGCTTCAAGATTACGCTCGCGCTCATCGGTCTTTAATGTTTCTAACTCGTTTTTAAGCTCTTCAAGACCTTTTTTCGTTAATTTATAAGTATTGTTTTTCTCGTTCATAATACGCCTCCAAAATTGCATTTATATGCTAGGTATTTTACCACGTTTTTCCTTCCATAACAACCTTTTACTTACGCTTTGCTTTTCTTAACATATCATAAGGCTGAAGTGGCATAGGAATGATAAACTTAAGCATTTGTTTCGGATGCCTCGCGACATCAACTTCTGTATCCGTTTCAACATCCTTTATCGCTTCAACAACGAAGCTCACAGGTTCAAAATTCGGACTTAACACCTCTAGTAGGTCACCTGCTTCAAAATAATTCCGTTGTTCAACAACCGTTTCAAATGTCTGGTCATTTTGCGCATGCACAATCCCTACGAACGCCTGCGTCGGTTGCTCACTGCGCAAATTATAAAGCTGCTCATTCACCGTTGTCATCCCTTGCATAAAGCCATGACTGGTCAATCTGTTTTCTGCTTTTTTAATTTCTAACAAATATTTCGGTAAATCCACTTCTAAATCATCACATATATCATCAATCAACTTACGATACGTTTTAACTACCGTCGCAATATAGTGAACACTTTTCATCCGGCCTTCTATTTTTAAAGACGCCACACCAATATCTACAAGGTCCGATATATGTCTAACGGTTTGTAAATCCTTAGAACTCATAGAAAACGACATACATGTATTTAACTGTTTATCATCCTCAAATATATCATAATCCCAGCGACAAGAATGCGCGCACCCACCGCGATTCGCATCGCGATCAGTCATATTGTTTGATAGCGTACATTTACCAGAATAAGACACACACATCCCACCATGAATAAAGACCTCGATATCAATCGGACTCGCATTTTGAATCATCCGAATCTCATCAAGGTTTAACTCGCGTGCTAAAACAATGCGTTTAATGCCTTGATCCGCCCAAAACTGTATCGCTTGCGAATTGGTTGTTGATTGTTGTGTCGATAAATGAATTTCTAAATTGGTATGGGTTGATGCAATATCAATAATTGCCGCTGAGGCACAAATTATCGCATCAACGTTCGCTTTCTCTAACGCTTTTAAATAGGTAATCAAGCCATCTAAATCGCCACTTTGTGGAATAATATTCGTCGTTACATACACTTTTTTATTTAAACGATGCGCAAAGCGACACGCAGCTTCAATAGTCTCTAAATCAAAGTTTGACGCGCGGGCTCTTAACGAAAACTGCTTCCCACCAATAAAAACAGCATCGGCACCATAAAGTAAAGCAATTTTTAATTTCTCTAAATCACCAGCAGGTGCTAACAATTCAGGTTTTCTCATCTATTGCCCTCCTTTACTTGTGACAGTTTCTTTAAAATAAAACCCTTGATCATGGTCATCATATGACCTTGATAACGGTTTTTTTGCCAGCGCATTGTGGTAATCCTTAATAATATCGACCACGTCTGCTTCATCGACGAACAATGTATCTATAACCATCGTCGAAACACAACTGCTTAACACATCGATTACAGAAAAACTTGCAAGTGGCTTGGCACGAAATATATGTGTCCCTGCTCGGTCTTGAACAATAGGATAGGCTTCATCCCGTGTCGCTTCAACCAATTTCAAGTTTTTCTTATCTTTAACAACGTGGGCATCTTGATCTGATGTATGTTTAAAATAGTTTTCAACTAACGGCCGCCTCGAGTGAAACATATTTAAAAAACCATGCCCCACCACGACCAAATCTAGTGCCCCTTTTGACATTGTTTTTATGCCATCTAAAGTCACTTCTCTACTAACAACAAGCTGTTTTAAGCCAATCTTATTAAAAAAGACCGTGTCCTCATAACTTGTGGTATACGTTTCAGGGTAATAAATCATTTTCTCAACCATTTGATGCTTTTTCGCAAAATTTAGTAATGCTAAATCAGCAAACATGATACCATCGATATCAAGTTTAGAGAGCTTCTCAAATACATCCAATGCACCATCAAGTTCGGTCTCGTGCAGCAACGCATTCATCAATACCCAAATTTCACCGTTAAGTTGATGAATGCTTGTTATTACTTCTTTAATCGCTTCAATACTAAACGACTGATCAACACGCATCGAAAACCCATCAACACCAACAATAAACACCTGCGCTCCAGCTGCTTTATACTTCTTAATATACGCTTTATGAGAAAGGGTTATAGCAAATTTCATATGTCACCTCTTCTTGATGCTTAAACTCATCCCATCACCAATTGGATAAATCATCGTATCAAAATCTTTACGGTTTAACACATATGCATTAAACTGTTCAATTTTTTTCGTTAACGCCCGTACGTTTTTTGATGGTGGTTCAGTTCCAACTAAGCCATGAAATAATAAATTATCGGTAATAATTATACCACCTGGTCGTAAATAGGGTTCAAAACGCTCAAAAAAACGCTGAGATTGCGCTTTTGCAGCATCAATAAAAATTAAATCATAAACCGTATTACCTTCAGGTGTATACATAAGTGCATCTTTTTTAACAAGTTTTACACGCTCAAAAACATCATAATCGATAAAGTGTTGCAATGCTAACGCTTGCATGTTTTCATCGCGTTCTACTGTCGTAATCTGAACGCTTTCATTCGCTTTAGCAAGACCGATAGCACTATACCCGATCGCCGTCCCTATTTCAAGAATATTTTTCGCTTCAGTCAGTTTACTTATCTGCTGGATAAAGCGTAAGCCTTCATCCGCAATAATAGGAATGCGATGTTCCTTTGCATACGCTTTTAAGGGTTTTAGTACTGTATTTTGAGCATGGCATGGTAACGATGCTAAATAGGTGTTACTCTGATTCATGTTCATCAAAATACTGTTCTATTTGTTCCTCGATTTCATCCCATTCATCATCCGTCTCAACAGGCATCAGTTTGCCCCCATCACTATCCGCTTCATTGTAAATATACGCAAACAACTCTTCTGATTCTCCTGGTTCTTTAAAAATCACATACGACTTATTGGTGCGTTCTGAAGTAAAAGTAAACAAAATCTCATAATCATATGTTTTACCTTGATCGTCTTCTACGCGTAATGTACGTTCATCCATAAATAATCCTCCTATGATTTCGCATCGAGATAGCTTTGCAAAATAACAACTGCGGCCGCTTCATCAATGCGTGATTTCCTTTTCTTACGGTTCATTTTACTGTGAATCATCGTACTTTGAGCCATCTTACTACTCAATCGTTCATCCCAAAGCACCACCGGTACATCTGTTTGTGCCGCTAACAAGACTTTAAAATCTTTACTAATTATAGATTGACTGCCTTCACTACCATCCATATTTTTAGGGTAGCCAAGGACAATTGTTTCAACCGGTTCTTTTGCAAGCCAATACAACACCCGACCTACCGCATAATCATATCGGTCGGCTTCAAAACGAAACGTTTCTAAGCCGCGGGCCAACATATGATGGGCATCACTAATCGCAATCCCCAAGGTACGCGTCCCTAAATCTAAGCCGAGCACTTTCATTGTAGTTCTGCCTTAACATACGTAATAACTGCGTCAATTTTAGAAACATCCTTCGCCCCTGCTTGGGCAAAATCAGCTCTACCACCACCGCCACCACCAGCAATATTCGCTGCTGCGTTGACAAGTTTACCCGCGTGTACATCGGTCGTTGATTTCGCAATAAATATCAACTTATCCTCAAAGCGGTTCGCAATAAACACAACCCCTTCTTTAAGATGGTCCATCAATCTATCCGCAAGCGTCTTTACTGTTTTTGGGTCAACATTGTTCGTTTTAATGACAATCGTATTCCCAACCTGTTCATCTAAATATGTTTTCATACCTTCTAATGAAGCTTTCTCTAAGGCCTCTTTATAACGTTTTTCTAAGTCTTTAACAACACGTTGTAGCGCCTCAAAATAGCGGCGCTTATTAATAACATCTTGATATGACCCTTGAATCGGCTTAGCGTCTGGTAATTTAACACTGAGTGTAATATTATTCGCTTGAGCTGTTTCTATAATGGTCTCAATCTTATCCATGAGATGCTGAACATTCTCATCAATACCACGCAAATATTCACCGATATCAAAAACCCGTTGTTTTGCTAATGCGGTAATGCGGTAAACACCAGACCCTTTTGACTCTACTGATGCAATTGCAAACCGCTCAATCTCTGCAGTATTATCAACATGTGTTCCCCCACATAAATCAAGGGTTTCTCCCATATCAACAACACGTACCTCACTATCATATTTTTCACCAAATTCAGCAATCGCACCTTTAGATTTCGCATGATCTACTGAAGTCGTTTCAACTTCTACTTGATACGCAGCTTGTATTTTTTCATTGACGGCACGTTCAATTTTCAAAATCGTGTTATCCGCGAGTAGTTCGTAATGATTAAAATCAAAACGTAAATACTCAGGTCCGACTAAACTTCCTTGTTGGCTAACATGCTTCCCTAACTGCTCGCGTAACGTTTTATAAAGTAAATGCGTTACAGAATGATGTGCCATAGTTTGATGGCGCGCAGTTTCATCCACTTGCATGCGTACCTTATCGCCAACCTTTAGTCCATCTCCCTCAACAACATGTAAATACTGTTTGTTCGGTAACTTTTCAACATCCAATACTTCATAGGATTGTCCGTCTTTCACAAGTACACCAATATCAGAAACTTGACCCCCGCTTTCAGCGTAAAAAGGCGTTTCTTTAACTACAATCCCTTCACGGAACACACGGATAATTTCAGTGTCTGTAACTAAAGTGTCATATCCGACAAACGTCGACGGTTCCTTAAAGCTTAAGAACGCTTCATTTTGATCTTTCATCGTTCGCATCGTTTTACGGGCGTTGCGTGCGCGATCTTTTTGCGCCTGCATTTCATGATTAAATCCTTGACGATCAACACGCACACCGCGTTGCAGCGCAAACTCTTCTGTCAACTCAATCGGAAAACCATACGTATCATAGAGTTTAAAGGCATCATCCCCAGGAATGATTCTTTGATGCTTTTCAAGCAATGTTTCGAGCATTTTTTCCCCTTGATTTAAGGTTTCTAAAAACTTTAACTCTTCTTTTTCAATAACTTGTTTCGTAAATGTTTCGGTTCGTCTTAAATTCGGATAGCTCGCTTCCATCATGCTCACAACTGTTTCCACAAGTTCTTTTAAAAACGGACGTTCAATCCCCAGTTGTTTTCCGTGTTTAATCGCACGGCGCAGTAAACGTCTTAAAACATACCCGCGTCCATCATTAGAAAGTGTCGCTCCATCTGATACCGCAAACGTAACACTGCGAATATGGTCTGCAATAACTTTAAATGACATCTCCCCACCATATGGCTTTTTAGCAATACGGCTAATATGCTTAATGACCGGGTAAATTAAATCTGTTTCAAAGTTTGTCTCTGCATTTTGTGCAATCGCAGCCATGCGTTCCAGTCCCATCCCCGTATCGATATTCTTTTTAGGTAGTTCTGGGTAGGCTTCTCTTTCTAAACCAGGTTTTGCGTTAAACTGAGAAAAGACAATATTCCAAACCTCAATAAAACGGTCGTTTTCAATATCATCGCGAATCAAACTTAAATCGCCCTCACCAAAAGCCGTTCCACGGTCATAAAATATTTCAGTACACGGACCACAAGGTCCACTTCCAATTTCCCAAAAATTATAATTGCTTTCAATAATTTTGCTCGGATCAATCCCTGCGTTAATCCATGCTTCTTTGGTTTCAGTATCGGTTGGATACACTGTTATATATAAACGGTCTTTATCCATGCCGTAATAATCATCACTCGTTAAAAGCTCAAGTGCCCAAGGAATAATCTCCTTACGAAAATAATCTCCAATCGAAAAATTCCCAAGCATTTCAAAAAAGGTATGGTGTCTTGCTGTTTTACCAACATTTTCAATATCATTCGTACGAATACATTTTTGTGCATTTACAATGCGGGGATTTTCAGGTATCTTTGATCCATCAAAATACCCTTTCAAAGGGGCAACCCCGGCGTTAATCCATAACAAAGAAGGGTCGTTGATTGGAATCAAGCTTGCACTTTCTTCAACTTTATGACTGCGTTCTTCAAAAAAATCTAGCCATATCTTACGTATTTCATGTCCTGTTAATGTTTTCATATACTCTCACTCCAAACTAAAAATAAAAACGCCCTTAAAAAATACTTAAGGACGAAAAATTTCCGCGGTACCACCTTGCTTCTAGAATCTAGCACTTTAACGTTTTAACGCAACGCAACGAACATTGTTTACAATGTTTCTCCAAAGTAGCTTCGAATGTATTTGTGATTTGCTTTCACCACCCGCAAACTCTCTAAACACAAAACCACACTCTACTCTTCTTCTTCATCGATCGGTTCTATTATACAAAATAACGACCAACTTTGCAATACAATTACCTTAATTACGACTCATCTAAAAAATCATACGGCGTTTTTTTCTCTAAAGGTTCACCAAGCGTATCAAACGGTATTTCAGAATCCTCGATTTTATGCTCCACTTCCGCGCCACGCTTTAATGGAAGCGGTTCATCAACACGCTTCATCTTTGGTTTTTTAACTTTTAATTTTACATCTAATTGTGTATTACGCGACTCCTCTAATCTTGAAACCGCATAATCAAGCTTATCAATATTTCCTAAAATCACTAACCGTTCTTTCGCACGCGTAATCGCGGTATAGATCAGTTTTCGTTTAAGCATAATTGAATAACTTGAAAACAACGGTAAGATAACCACCTTATACTCGCTGCCTTGCGCTTTATGAATACTCATCGCATACGCGTGGGTGATATTAATTAAATCTTTTGTTTTATAAGAGACACGATTATCTAAAAACTCAACAACAACCTCATCTTCCAAAATATCAACGATTTTACCTTGATCGCCGTTCATAACCTTATCTTCTATTTGATTGACAAGTTGCAAAACCTTATCCGAAATTCTAAAACTTCGGTCACCATGTTCCATCATCGCTTTGGGTTTTTGATTATAGACTGACTGAATAAAGCGATTGGTCTCATGGATCCCAACATCACCTTTATACATCGGAATCAGCACTTGGATATCCTCTTGCAGTGTATACCCTTGAGCAATCATATAATCAATAATCTTTTGTAATCTATCTTGAAAATTTCTAGGGTGTTCATCAAAAACAACGCGGTCATCATAAACTTTTTTTAAATCGCTTGGTAGCGTTCCATTTCTAATATGTTGGGCTAAGCGAATAATATTTGAGTCTTTACCTTGGCGGTGAATGACATTCAAAGCCACCACAGGAAGACATTGCGCATCGATAATATCTTTAAATACCTGCCCTGGTCCAACACTAGGAAGTTGGGCGTCATCTCCTACAAAAATAACATTCGCAAAATCCGGTAAACTTTCAAGTAACTGCGCCGCTAAAAAGACATCAATCATCGATGCTTCATCAATAATGAATAAATTCCCTTCAACTTGATGGTACCGATTATACTCAAAAGTTCCATCAAACGCATATCCTAAAAACCGGTGAATCGTCTGTGCATAATACCCCGTTGATTCTTCCATCCGTTTTGCAGCGCGTCCCGTTGGTGCTACTAAATGTATGAGTGAGGGTTGCGTTTTAATCGGTTTAGCAATGTTGTGATAGCGATAATACACCTCGATAATCCCTTTAATCACCGTCGTTTTACCAGTTCCTGGTCCCCCAGTAACAATCATCGTTTGGTGAGTTAAAGCCTTTAATATTGCGTCTTTTTGAAAATCCGAGTAATCAATAGCTTCTTCTTTTTCAATCGCTTCAATTAACTTAAGTGCTTTGTTTTCATCAATGGCATTGGTCGTCTTTGTTAGCACATCTAGTTTATCTGCTATCGTCTGTTCCGCACTATCAACGCGCTTTAACGTTAACAACCCATCGACGACTACAAACGTTTTAGCAACAATTAACTTATCTAATGCCTCGCGCAACACATCTGGTTGAACGGTATTTTCATCACTATCAAGCTTACTAATTGCAGCATTAATAAAGTCTTCTGAATCAATATGTGTATGCCCTTGGCTTAATACAAGATCACTAAAAAGATGTGTAATCAACGCTTCTAAACGCGATGGATGATCTTCGCTAAACCCTAAACGCTTACCAATAACATCAGCGCGTTCAAATCCAATCCCTTCAATATCTTTAATCATTTGATACGGATTACTTTCAATTTTTGTAAGTGTCGCAGATTTATACACATTCATAATCCGCATCGCCATTTTCGAAGAAATACCGTATCCATATAATTTAATTAACATTTGTTCAGATGCTCTATGTTCTTTTAAACCTGAGATCAATACTTTCTTCTGCGCATCAGTTAGCTTAGGAACAGTTTCTAGCACATCGGCATCTTTAATAATTTTTGCAATCGCTTCTTTGCCTAAACAATCGACAATACGATTCGCTGTTTTCTCACCAATCCCAGGAAACAAATCACTAGAAAAATATTCTCTCAAGCCTTCAATATTTGTTTCACTAACTCTTTCTATACTCTTCGCACTGAACTGATCCCCATATTTAGGGTGGTGCACAATATCTCCATAAAAACGATATGAATCCCCTTTTAAAGGTTTTGGGAAATATCCAGTAACCGTCATAACTTCATCTAAATCCTCATCAAAAAGACCACGCTTAATGTTTGCATCCGTAATCGTTAATTTTACCACTGCATAAGCGTTATCTTCATTATAATATGTTAGATTCCGTATCACACCTTCAATATATCCCATTATGTCACCTCTACCATATATTATAGCACAAACTATCCGACATTTTATTGAAAAAAAGGCTTGAAAACAAGCCTTTAATCATGTATTTCATCTTGTGTATCCGATGATTCAGAAATACCATTTGGTAATAACAACGGATTATTCGTATCAAAAGTATCATACACCTCTGCTTGTAAAAGTAGCTCATCAATAATTAAATCCTGCATGTTTTGTGCAACCAGCTCAACGGTTGCATTGTCTTCTTGATTGTTTCCCTCACGGAAAAACAAGAAATCTGTCGTAGCCATAAAATACAGTGCATCAGGATCGATTGGTGTATGCGGTAAACGCGTAATCGTCACATTATGTTCGATAAACGAACCTAACGCTTCCCCACTTACATACGCCGAAACCACTTGGTTATCAAACGGAAAAATATTCAGTAAGGTTGACAAAGATATCGACTCACCTGCACTAATACTGTGGCGCGTTCCGCCCATATTTTGAAAAGCATATTCAGCCCCGGCAACTTCTAACATTAACGACGCCATCCATTGCGCAAGTTCTTCTCTTGTTATCTCTCTTTCCGCGACAAACAACGTTTCAAAAAAATGTGACAAATCCTCTAAAGCATATTCTAAAAACGTTTCTACATCACTATCAGCGCGGCGTAAGCGGGTATCATCAGACGCCGTTAAATTCCGCATTGAATAATTAGTAATCACACCATCACTAACCGTTACTCTAATATGTCCAAGATGTGACCCATAACCGCCAGATTGCATCGATAACATATCGCCATATGTTTCAGTCTCCACGCGGTGACTATGCCCATTAAACAAGATATCAACACGTGCATCAGCCGTTAAATTCGCAACCCTTCCATTTAAGAAATTTGAACTTCCATGCGCCACAACAACCACCAAATCAACGGCTTCTTCTTGTCGTAAATATTCCGCATAATCTCCAATAATAGGCACAGGGTCTAAAAATTCATAATCTTCAACCATCAAACGTGAAATCGAGCTCTCTAATCCATAACCAATGACACCGATAACACCAATCCGTAAATTTCCTTTGTCAAGTACCGTATAAGGATCAATCCCTTCGGGCATCGAAGTTGTGCCTTTATACACCACATTCGCACCTAAAAAAGGATGTTGCGCACGATAAACATCTTCATCCATATCAGTATAATACCGCGTTACCATCTCTAAACCCCAATCAAACTCATGATTCCCAATAACCGCCGCATCAAAGCCGACAAGATCCATCAGTTCAACCGTAATTTCACCATAAGAAGCGTTTGAAATAAAGCCCCCTTGCAGCATATCTCCACCTGCAAGAATTACCGTAGACTCCGGACGTGCTTCCCGCGCATCATTTAATAAATTACCAATATTAGCCATGCCCATTTGATTGCCATCTTGCAATAAAGCTCCATGCAAATCATTCAAGTAATAAAAATCGATGATACGACTTCCAGCTTCTAACAAAGTAATCTCAAACTGCGAACGATGACCTTGATAATTAAAGCGTAGCGAATGCGTTCCTGGTTCGTTCAACTTATCCGCCTCACCAGACTCTAACAACTCAACAGTCATATTTTCTCGTCCACGCGATCCATCACTATAAAATACAATAAACTGAATTGATGATAAATCTAAATCATCAATGAAATATTCTACAGAAATCGTCTCCTGATCAACCTGCACGGCGTGAATCGTCAATGCGTCATCTTGCGTTTCTGTACATCCAGAGACAATAAATGTTGCTAAAACAATCAGTAAAATAATAATGAATTTTTGCATAAAAACCAACCTTTTATATGTTAAGACCACACATTCAGTGCGGTCTTAATCGTTTATTTTTTTCTCTTCATAACTTTTTCTATATCATCGACTTCTTTAATAATACTTTCACTTAAATTTTCATAACCACTTTCAGTCACTAAAATATCATCTTCAATACGAATACCAATACCTTCATCCTTTACATAAAGCCCTGGTTCAATCGTTAAAACCATCCCCGGTTCTAAAGGAATATTGTAATGTCCAACATCATGAACATCGAGTCCCATAAAGTGTCCGATAGAATGATAATAAAGTTCAGCAATATCTGCATCTTCTTTAATCAATCCAATCGCTTTCGTTTTTTCTATAAGCAGCGACTTCGCAAAATCATTTAACGCTTTCCAAGTCAGCCCTGGACGCACTTGTTCAATTGTCGCTTTATTAACCTCAAGCACAATATTATATAGCGTTTTTTGACGTTTCGTAAACGTCCCACTCGTCGGATACGTCCGCGAAATATCAGAAGCATAATTTTCATGTAGCGCTCCTAAATCAAAAAGCATTAAGGCGTCTTTTTTTATCACATCACGATTGGAAACATAATGCAATACTGTCGCGTTGCTCCCACAAGCCGCAATCGTGTCAAACGCATTGCCCTCGCTTCCAGACAGCGTAATCTCATGGTAAAAATCCGCTTCTAATTGGTACTCATGCGTGCGCTGAGCCATCTTACGCATCACATTATTTAACCCTTTTTCAGTATGGGCAATCGCTGCTTTGATTTGCTTAATCTCAGCGTCAGATTTAAACATTCTTAAATATGAAGTGTGTTCATTAATCGCTTTAATCGATAATTCTTTATAGTTGTCTATAATCGTTTTCGCCTGTGTTAAAGCGATTGGTTGCGACGTTGGATTAACGTGATACAAATCTAAATACAACGTTTTAGGTGGTGTTCCCATTACGCTTCTCGCATAATTCATCACTTGATTAAAGATACCGTCAAACGCTTTAATATAATGGATATTTTCAATCGCAATTCCAGACCGTTCAGACGCTTCCGCTTTTTCCATTCGCGCGCCTTCCCACTTAATAATATGATCGGTATTTTCTTCGACAAACAAATATGTCTTATTGTCCTCTTTGCCTTTTAAAAGCATTAAAATCATATTCGGTTCATTAAGATTCGTAAAATAATAAAAATTGCGTTGTGGGGCATATCGATAAAACTGATCGGTTGTTTTATGTGGCATGCTGCCAGCATAAAAAAGTGCCACAGATTCACTTTCCATACGTGCGAATAGTTTACGTCTTGCTTCTTTAACATGTTCTAACATATAATCACCTCAAAAAGTATTATATCATGTTAACGAAAACTTAGAAACTATGATAAATAACTTTATAAAAAATGCCAACAAATGTTGGCATTTTTTTTACTGATATTTTAATTATCTAAGTGCTAATACTTTAATGGTACGAACCATTTGAGCTACATAACTCATTTCGTTATCATACCACATCAGTACTTTAACAAGTTGCTTACCATCAACATTTAACACAGAAGTCATTTGAGCATCAAATAGCGTTCCGTATTCCATACCAATCGTATCACTTGAAACAATCGGATCTTCAGTGTACCCAATCGTTTCACTTGCAGCGTTCTTAATTGCTTGATTAATGGTTTCTTTATCGACTTCTTTATCCAGTTCCGCCACAAAATCAACTGCAGACCCAGTAATCGTCGGAACGCGTAAAGCAAATCCATCAAGTTTCCCATTTAAATGCGGCAGTACCAATCCAACTGCTGCTGCGGCTCCTGTTGTTGTTGGTACAATGTTCGCTGCTGCTGCGCGACCACGACGTGCATGAATGTCTTTAGCATGTGGACCATCAAGTGTATTTTGATCATTCGTGTACGCATGAACGGTTGTCATGAATCCACGTTTAACACCAAAGTTATCATCAAGTACTTTGACGATTGGTGCAAGACAGTTCGTTGTACATGATGCCCCACTAACAACCGTTTCACTACCATCTAAAATGTCATGGTTAACATTGTAAACAACCGTCTTTAAGTCGCCTTTAGCCGGTGCACTAATCATAACTTTTTTAGCCCCTGCTTTAATATGTTTTTCCGCTTTGTCTTTCGTCGTAAAGAACCCTGTACATTCTAAAACAACTTCAACACCTAGTTCTTTCCATGGTAAATTTTCTGGATCGCGCTCTGCATAAATTTTGATTTCTTTACCATCTACAATAATATTATTGTCTTTAAACGAAATCGCATCTGATTTGTAACGCCCTTGCGCTGTATCGTATTTTAGCAAGTAAGCCAAACTTTCTGCATCTGTTAAATCATTAATCGCGACAATATCAAACTCAGGGTTGTCGTTCATCAAACGAAAAGCCAAACGACCAATTCTTCCAAAACCATTAATTGCTACTTTTACTCCCATTAATAAATCCTCCTATTTATATCATTTTCATACATTCTCATTATAGCGCTTTAATCACTAAAACTCAACTTATATAAAGGCTTTAAAAACGTTTTCAAATGAATTATTTCTTTATTATTGTGGTGTATTTCTCGGTTCGAATAAAACCCGTAACCAATCAATAATTGCAGGGTTCGTATTTTTCGCATGCACAGCTTCTCTTGCAATATTAGGATCTTTTGCAATCAAACCACTCACATCTCTATCAACAAAGAACAGTGCATCATCATAACTTTCAACCGTCCAAACATATATATTTTTTCCTTCTTCGTGTGTTCTTTGGATGAAATCTAAATTATTCCGCAATAAGAACTCTCTTAGCGCAATATTATCAACCGCTTCATTACCGATAAACGTTTCAAAATTACCGATAAATGTCGCAATTAATAAAACCGTTTCAATATCTTCATTCATCGCTTTTATAGAAACCAGTTGCGGTAAACTAAAACTCATCACCTTAACATTATCTACCGAATCCGTCGCCTCAATGATATCAACGATTGCTCGATTAAATGTCTCTCCCCGCGACTTTAAATCAATATACGCCGTCGTACGCCCATCGATCAATGCCAATGCTTCTTCAAGCGTTGGCACAGGTTCACCAATAAAGTCCTCACTAAACCAACCCCCAGCATCTAAGGTTTGAATGTATGAATAATCAACACTTGATACATTGTGGTTCGCAATATCATTGGTCGTTCGACCAAGGGTGTCATCATGCATTAAAATCGGCACACCATCACGTGTCATCTTAACATCAAACTCAACACCATCAACATGCATATCAAGTGCTGCTTGAACAGCAGAAAGCGTATTTTCAGGAGCTTCAAGCGATGCCCCGCGATGTGCAATCACATCGGCACGATTTAATAGTTCAATCGGTGAACGCGTTTGACCGATTAATGCAAACGTATTGACTATATTAACACTTAACACAATCGTTAACACCGTTAACCCTACGCGTCTGATCAAGGTTGGATTGAATCTTCGTTTACGCATTTTAGGAACATAAGTATTTTTACGTTCAAATCCAAGCACATCTTTACGCTTATAATACCAAGCCGCAATAAAGGCATAATTAATCGGAATTAAAACAATCGTTGCCAAAGTCATTACAACAATATACGTCGTATAAAGCGACGACAACAACAGCCCTAACAGCTGTGTTTGTCCGCGTGTAATAAATATAATACCAGTCAACAACGCAATGACTAACGCATAAAATAAATAAAGCATCACATTTAATACAATGTTTACTAAAACAAACAATATAAACATCTTAACCCGTTGTCCGCTTAACATCACGCGTGTTTTTATATACGCACGCTTAAATGACAACGACTCAAATGTATAAATATTAATCGAAAAAATCGTCTCAATAAACAACGCCACAAAAAATAGCGCTATAACATAAAACCCAATCTGAAACGGCAACAAACTTCTGCCCTCAGCAAGCAGTTGGCTCGGTATCGTAGTAGTACTTGCAAACCCACTTAAATGGATTCCCTCAACAACAAACAAAAACAAAAACGCAGGAAACACAACTTTTATGTGGTGTTGTTTTAACACCGACCCGACTTTCCGCAACCCAAAATCTAACAAACTGAAAACATCAATCTTCTCTTTATAATGTCCAAATTCAAACAAAATAGCTAAAAATACCATTTCGATTACAACGTAAATACTTACAATCACAGCAATAATAAACAATACCAAAAGCGTTTGAGGACGGGTTAAAAAATCAACCATCATCGTATTTGTTATGTACGCTCTACCGTATAGCCGAATTGCACCATAAAAAAGCAAGCGAACCAGCGGAAAAACCAAAGCAACCCCGAGCAACAAATACCCTAGTTCAAACAAAATAAGTGACTTAAAATTAAAGCGTAAATTTTTATATGCGGTCCTAGCAGTGTCCCACATAATAAGCAGCTCCTTAATCATATTATCGAATTAATTACTTACATATATATTACCAAATACCCACAAAAACACAAACGATAACCCTTCTCCATAAAAAAACCTCCTAACATATAGGAGGTTTAGTGACTAATTTGTTGCTTTCTCATTGCGGAGTTCTTTAAAATACGTTTCAAGCGCATGCACATAATCACAGTCTTCGCCTTTATCACAAGTTGTACACATAATAATCTCTCGCAACCGTTTTGGAATAAATGTCCGGATCTCATCTTCATTATATCCAACCTGCATCTTATTATCTTCAACAATAATAGGACGTCTTAACACGCTCGGATTAGAGATAATAAACTCTGTAAGCTCACGCATTGACATCTCATCCATATCTAAATTTTGGTCCTGAAACACTTTTGAACGCGTTGAAATAATATCCTCAAATCCACCTTCAGTGTTTTTTAGCATAAGCATAATATCATCTTTTGTGAGTTTAATATTAAAAATATTCTTCTCACGATACTCGATACGGTGTTCCTCAAACCACTTTTTAGCTTTGCGGCATGACGAGCAACTCGGTGTGGTATACATTTGGATCATTAGAATGACCTCCTTATTTACAATTAACCTACCTGATGTAGTATATCATAAATTATAAAAAATTCAAATAGTGTTTTCCATGAAAATGCTTGCATAAACGCATGAAATTGAATTTTTAGTATGCTATAATACAATGGTACTTTATTATAACAAATGGAGGGCAAATTATGAAGTGGAAATTAGAAAACTTATACCCAACTTTAGATGTTTGGGAAAGCGAAGTTAAACAGTTGCAGAAAATCATTCAGGAAATCCCGAATTTCAAAGGGAAACTGAACGACTTCGAAACATTTAAAACCTATTATCAAAAACAACGTGAAGTTGCGATTATGGCGCATAAACTCTATCAGTACGCCGCATTAAAAAGCGACTTAAACAAAAAAGATGTCGACAACGCAGCACGGGTTCAAAAAATCGCTTATCTATTAAATGAGTTAGGGAAAGCGACCGCTTTTGAAAACCCTGAGATATTAAGTCTCGGCAAAGAAAAAGTTTTTCGTTTTTTAGAAAAAGATTCAACTTTAGCTGAATATAGATTTCCAATCGAAAAACTATTTCACCAACAACAACATGTACTCGATCAAGACCGTGAAGCACTGCTCGCTAATTACAGACAACTTTCTAGTCAAGGTGCACAGCTATATAGCGCTTTAGCTGTAGCGGATAACACTGCTAAAACAGTCACCTTAAAAAGCGGTGAAGAAATTCATGTAACCAGTGGCAATTTCAGAAGTTATCTTGCTGATTTACAAGACCCAGATGACCGCGAAGCAGTCTTTTCAGCCATTTTTTCTCATTATGAAAATCATAAACACACTTATGCACAAATCTATAACACCGTTTTACAAGCAGATATCGCACGGATGAAATCCCGCGATTATCCAACGACGTTAAACAGTTATTTATTTAGCAATAATATCGACCCTGTGGTATACCATAATCTTGTTGAAGTCGCCAAAGATAATACCGACTTAATCAAACGCTACTACAACATTCGTAAAACAGCATTAAACCTTAAAGAGCACCGTACTTTTGATCGTTTTATGCCTCTTGCAAAAAGTAAAAGTAAGTTCTCTTATGCAGAGGCAAAAGACTTATTTTATAAGTCGATAGATCATTTAAGCGACACCTTTAAAGCTAAAGCTAAAGAAGCTTTAGAAGACGGTTATGTCGATGTCTATGAAACCGATGGTAAACAAACAGGAGCCTATTCTTGGAGTGCTTTAAACGAACATCCTTATATTTTATTAAACTATGATGACACTTTAAACAACGTCTTCACGCTTGCGCATGAAGCGGGTCATTCAATGCATTCATTGTTCTCACACGAAGCACAACCTGTTGCAACCCAAAATTACACTATCTTTGTAGCTGAAATCGCTTCAACATTTAACGAACACAATCTACTTGATTACTTTATTAAAACCAATACCGGCACAAAAGAAGATAAAATTACTTTACTCCAACAATCTATCGATGATATACTCGGAACGTTTTATCGTCAAACCTTATTTGCTGCTTATGAACTAAAAAGTCATGCACTCGCAGAAAAAGGTGAACCGATTACTTATGAAGCACTATCGAACATTATGGTTGAACTCTATCAAGAATTTTATGATATTGATATTCGTGAAGAACCTGGTAAATCTTATGTTTGGGCATACATCCCACACTTATTTAATACCCCGTTTTACGTGTATCAATACGCAACGAGTTTTGCCGCAAGCTTAAAACTCTATGAACTTGTTAAAGAAGACCCGAAAAACATCGAAAAACATATGACATTACTACGTGCTGGTGGCGATGACTTCCCTGTTGAACAAGTTAAAAAAGCAGGGATTGATCTAACAGATAAATCTGCCTTTATAGCAGTGGTGAACCGACTTAAAACACTGATTGACGAATTGGAACTTGCATTAAAATAATAAACACAGTATGATATATGTAACACAATGAACGGAAATAGTAATGTGTTTAACCTTGTATTAGCGACTTTGGAAACGGTGTGAGCCAAAGACAAGAAACACATGAATGGGCCCGGGAGTGGAACCGTTACCCGCGTTAAGGGTTTTAAGTGCCGGTTATTCCGGAATTAAGGTGGTACCGCGGAGATTATTCGCCCTTAGCTATTATTGCTAGGGGCTTTTTTTATAATTAGGAGGTAAATATTATGAAACATATTGTATCTGGCATACAACCTACAGGGTCACTAAATATAGGAACCTATCTAGGGAGCATTAAAAATTTTGTTAAACTCCAAGAAAGTTATCAAGATCATCACTTTTTCTTATTCATTGCAGATTTACACGCTATAACAATTCCTAGAGATCGACTAGAACTTCGTAAAACCATTAAAGAAGTTGCGGCGCTTTACTTAGCGTGCGGCTTAAAAAAAGACAATTTATCACTCTTTATCCAATCAGAAGTTGAAGCACACTCACAAATGAGTTATTTATTGCAATGCTTCACCTACATCGGTGAACTCGAAAGAATGACACAGTTTAAAGAAAAAGCCCAAAAACAAGAAACAGGCGTCACCTCGGGGTTGTTTACTTATCCAACCCTCATGGCAGGAGATATTTTACTATATGATGCTGAATACGTTCCTGTTGGGGATGATCAAAAACAGCATTTAGAACTAACCCGTGATATCGCAATCAGAGTGAATAACCGGTTTGGAGATTTCTTCACTGTGCCAAAACCGCTCATTCCTAAAGTTGGTGCGCGCATTATGAGTTTAACCGAACCCACCAAAAAAATGAGTAAGTCTGATACATTCGTAAAATCACGCATTCTTTTACTCGATGATGAAAACATTATTCGAAAACGTATTATGTCTGCCGTTACTGACACTGATGGAATCATAAAATTTGACCCGAAAAACAAACCTGGCATCAGTAACTTACTAACGATTATGAGTGCTATTACAAACACATCTATTGAACAGTTAGTCACTACCTATCAAAATACTGATTATAAGACATTTAAAGAAGCCGTCGCAGATTGTGTCGTTGCAGAACTGAAACCGATTAAAGAAAAATATAGCACCATTATTAACAGCGGTGAATTAGATGCCTTCTTAGACAAAGGTAAAGCCGATGCAAATCGTGTTGCACGCAAAAAAATAGCGAAGTTTAATCACAAAATAGGACTGGGTAGAAAACAAAAATAACATTCATTTTTGAATGTTATTTTGTTGTTTGTAGTTGATTAAAAAAATCAGTAATTTTTGCGAGCGCAGCTTCTGCATCGTGACCGCTCGCTTTAATAAATACTTCAGTCCCAGCAGGAACCCCTAAAGACAAAACCCCCATAATCGATTTTAAATCTACCGCTTCATCTTTACAGATTAACTGTAGTTTCGCATCAAAAGCATTCGCAATTTTAACGAGATTCGTGACAGGTCTAGCATGCAATCCGGCAGGATGTCTCAACACAAAACGTTTTTTAAGCGTTGGCGTCATAACGGTCTTTTAAATGTTCATAAATGATTTCAGTGTCGTCGTCAAAATAAAACTTAATTTTATTCCCAATAACATTAATACCTACCGCGCCAGCTTGCTTTAGTGCTTCTTTATTCGTCTTTTTATGGTCGAGCAATACCACATTAATTTTATTTCTTTTATAACTTACCTCACGAACATTTTGCTTTCCAATAGCATCTATAATAGCATCAATATCGAGTTGAGGGCGTTTCTTAAACTTAGCGTTTGCAATGATAAAAATAACCACTAAAACACCAATGGTTATTCCGGCAATAATAGCGTATTGTAAAGGGTCCATTCTATCACTTCCGTTTCTTAAACTATACCTATTTTATCATAGATTATTTTATTTTTGTATGAATTCGGTTATAATGGTTTAAAACTAAATGCATAAGGTGGTGTAAGATTGGAAATTAAAATTGCAGCAGATAAAAAGACTTTACTCGACCATTTTTATGTCCGAGGTCATGTCTTTATTGTTGAACAAGCCATTAACTGGACGGAAGAGTTTGATGATTGGGACTACGATGCTACCCTGTTTGTCTTATATGATCAAAATAAGCCAGTTGGAGCCGCGCGATTATATAAAAACAAAGTTGGGCGGGTGGCCGTGCTTCGTAGTGCACGCCACAAAAAAGCAGGCACAAAACTTATGCATGCCGTTGAGGCACACGCTATAAAACAAGGTATCAAAACACTCGAACTCGGCGCACAAGTATATATCATTCCATTTTATGAATCCTTGGGTTATCACGCTTATGGTGATGTATATTTAGATGCAAATATTGAACACCGAATGATGAAAAAAACACTTTAGGTGTTAATGTTTTGCAAGTTTTATTTGAACAAGCTATAATATCTAGAAAAGAGGCAACTAAATGGAAAAAGTAATTGAAGCAGTCATTGAAATCCCCATGGGTACAAAAAATAAATATGAAATTGATAAAGCAAGAAATCGCATTAAACTTGACCGTGTGCTTTATTCACAAATGACATATCCTGCAGAGTATGGCTACATCGAAAACACGCTGGCTGAAGATGATGATCCTTTGGATATATTAGTCATCGCGAGTACAAAAACCTTCCCAGGTTGTATTGTTGATGCCCGTGTTATTGGTTATTTAGATATGGTAGATAACGGCGAAAAAGATGAAAAAATCATTGCAGTTATGGACCATGACCCACGTTTTAGCCACATTCATAAAATGGGTGACATCCAAGAGCATATGTTGCGAGAAATCAAACATTTCTTTAAGACCTATAAGGATTTGCAACAAAACAAACTCGTAGAAGTTTTTGAATTCTACGACAAAGATGATGCAGTCAAGCTAATCGATGCGTGCGTAGCGCGTTATCAAAACCAAAAAAACAAAGGAGATTAATCATGGCAAATCAAGTGAAAATTGTATTTGACAACAAGTATCACGGTATTGTTACAGGACATCATGGTTCTAGCCAAATCGGTCCAGCTGAAGGCGCATTAGCAGCTTACGACATGATTTTAGGTGGACTCGGCGCATGTTTAAACCACACTTTTCAAACAGTGATGGATAAAAAGCGTCTTCAATTTCAAGCCATTAAATATGACATCAAAGGGGAAAAACGCGAAGAAGTTCCAACAACACTAAAATTTGTTAAAGTAGACGTCGTCGTCACCGGCGTTGACGAAAGCAAACAAGAACATGTTCGCCGGGCGATGGAGCTCGCAACAGAATACTGTAGTGTTTTTGTAACTTTATCGAAAGTTGCAGAAATGGAATGGCATATTAGTTTTGATCGTTAAACACCATCTAGATGGTGTTTTTTTCTTGCAGTTTATAATAAATACGTTCAAAGTCTTTCTGCTTCCAAATCTTCGGCACCGGATACAACGGATTACCTTCAGACATCGCTTTTTCTACCATATTAGGAATATCTTTTGATTGAATCTTATCTATAGTTGTTGGAATATTCATCGCTTTATTCAACTGTTGAATTGCTTCGATAAAGCGTTGTGCACAGACTTCTGAAGTCATTGACGCGTTGCATAAATCATTTTGAAGTGCTAGTTTACTTAACGGTTTTACAACATGTTTTCCATAATGTGTTAGCACATGGGGTAGCACTACCGCATTTGCGTACCCATGAGGTACTTGGTAAAATCCTCCAAATGTATGCGCAATCGCATGAACATATCCTACATATGCTCGCGTAAATGCAGCCCCTGCATAATACGAAGCTTTCAACATGTTTTGTCTCGCTTCTTTATCTTGTGGGTTTTGATAAGACCGCAACAAGTAAGCGAAAACCAACTTAATCGCTTCTTCACTCCAACGCAACGTTTTTTTTGTATTGCTTTTACCAATATACGCTTCTACGGCATGTGTCAAAACATCCATTCCTGTTGTTGCGGTTAAAAAAGGCGGTAAATTAAGAATGAGTTCAACATCAAGCACGGCGACATCAGGAACTAAAACATGGTCATTAATCGGAAACTTATCTTGCGTACTTGGGTTTGAAATAACCGCGGCAAGGGTTGCTTCAGAACCCGTACCAGCTGTTGTTGGTACCGCAATAAAAAACGGTGTTTTTTTACGTATTTTCAATAACCCCCGCATCGCTTGTACTGACTTCTTAGGTCTAACAACACGTGCCCCAACAATCTTTGCACAATCAATGGGCGAGCCCCCACCAAACGCAATAATTCCTTGACAGGTATACGCTTTATATATAGCAAGCGCAGCCTCAACATTATCAACGGTTGGATTCGCGGTTACATCCTTATATACATGCACTTTAATATTTGCCGACTCTAAAGCCTCCATGAGTGGCTGCATAAGCTTTAACTTAAACAATGCATTATCTGTGACCAATAATACGTTGTTAATGTTTTTAGCCTTTAAAACCCCTGCTATTTCAAACACCGCATTGCTACCTTCAATAAGTTGTGGTTCTTTAATCGGCATAAGCTTTGAAACCAACTTTAAAATCTTTTGATAGCTTCGATAATATAACACGCGCATAACAACCACTCCTACCTTCTAATATCATTATTATACAAAACCCCTTTACGTTTGCATAGTGCAATCACCATTTTGTTATTTGACAAACCGTCTTTAATATTGTAATAATGAAGTATTATAAGGATGTGATATCATGAAACGATGGCAACATATTGCGATAAAAATGAGTCTTGCCAATCTATTAGCAATCGCTTTAGCTTACTTGTTTTCACTATCAAACCCGATAACCGCAGGAATTTTAGCGGTACTTTCTATTCAGCTCACCAAAACAGATTCCTTAAATATTGCTTTAAAACGTCTTTTAGATGCGATGATTGCTTTAGCATTAGGGACTTTTTTCTTTTATCTTTTCGGTTACACTGTAATAATTTTTATCGTCTTTACGCCTGTTTTTATCGCGTTATCTCATCTATTAAAGTTAGAAGCAGGTATTGTTCCTAGCCTTGTTTTAGCTTCACAGTTATTGTTGTTCGGTGCGTTTTCATTGGCCGTTATATTAAACGCACTTGCTTTAATTGTCATAGCAATTGTCGTTGCGTTAGGACTCCATTTGCTTTATCCACTAAACAGTACAAAAGCACTGCTTTACTATACAAAGAAGTTTGATTCATTACTGCAGTCAATGTTAAAAATCATCGTCGATAATTTACGCGATAAAACCATAAGCAAAGAAAACAAAACCACTTATGATGATGTCGTTAACGCGCTCAACGAAATGCTTAAAGAAGCTGAAACAG
>SKIY01000022.1 GCA_007116205.1 Candidatus Izemoplasma sp.
AGTGGTTTACGGATATCAAAAAAACGCTAAAAAGCGTTTTATAAGTCCTGTGGTTTTAGATAATGTTACGTGGGATGATAAAGCGATGCAAGAAGAAATATTCGGACCGATTTTACCAGTGTTAAGTTATAAAACGGTTGATGAAGTCATTGAGACGTTATCAAAAAAAGAAAAACCGTTAGCGCTATATTTATTTACGAAAGATAAAGCTACTGAACAACGGTTTTTAGAAGATTTATCTTATGGTGGTGGCGTTATCAACGATACGATTCAGCAAGTCGTTAATCCGAACTTACCGTTTGGTGGTGTTGGACAATCTGGTATTGGGAAATATCATGGTATTTATTCATTCAAAGTGTTCTCTCACCAAAAAGCTTATATGAAACGTTCAACAATGATTGATCCTAAAATTGCATATCCGCCTTATAAAAATAAAGAGAAGTGGATTCGTAAAATACTGAAATAAAAAAACGTGAATACAGGTTAATTAATCTGTATTCACGTTTTCTATTTTTCTAAGATTTTCTTTTCAGGTTTATTAATAGAGAGGGTTAAAAATATCGCTATAATGGTCATTACCATCATCCCAATAATCACAGGGACAAAGGTGCCAAGCGCATCATGAACGACCCCAAATGGTAGTGGTCCTAAAGCGCTCCCGATGACCATAAACACCGTCGCAGCCCCACGGATGCTTCCGAGGTATTTCCGGCCATAATAATCTGGCCATAGTGTGTTTAACGCAACCCCTTGAATACTTACGGCTAATCCGTAAAACAATATAAACATCACAGCACTTGCGGTATCATGAACGAAAAAAGCCAGCCAGCCCATACTAAATAAAATCATTGATAATGTCACCATAAAGACCCGTTTGACTGGGTATTTATCAATAAGTATTTTTGCGACAAAAGGCATAATTGCAAAAGGGAAAGCGATTAATCCAACAATAAATGCGGCAGTTGCCCGTGCATCTGCAGTGCGGCCGATAGGTTCGGCCATCATTTCTAACCAGTGAAAGGTTATACCGGTTGTAAACATAGGAACGATCAGGCTCATCAGTCCAACAAACCAAAACTCTTTTGTTCTTATCGCTTCTTCTAAACGCCAAGAAGCTTTTTCCATGCGTTCAAGAGATGCTTTAACGTCTTCGTCACTACCGTGTTCGTTTTCCATTTGTATGCCAATATCTTCAGGACGATTAATCACAAACAAAATCACTAACGGTAAAAACACGACGAGTAAAGAAACACCCCAAAAACGCCAAGCGTTTTGCCAGTCGATTTGTTGGATTAACCAAACATTGAATAAAGGGACGAACAAGGTTGATAATAAGTTTCCGTAACCGCTAATACTGATGGCTAAAGCGCGTCTTTTTTCAAACCATTGTGGCACTAAGCTATTAGGAATTAAGGTCATTGATCCTTGACCAAAATAGCGCAGTAAGAAGAAGCCGAGGAAGATCATATATATGTTCATTACAAAGCTGTTATAAAAAGTTGTGAGTGCTAATAAGATGACTACGATAATCATCATCATGCGTTGCCCGAAGCGATCGGTAAACTTGCCTATAAAAATAAGCAACAACCCACTTACTGTGGTTGCAACACTGTACCCTGCAGAAAGCACACCGCGTGAGTAGCCGAGTTCTTCTATATAGTGGTCCACAAATACCATGATTGAGTACGTTTGTCCGGGTGCTGAAAACATCAGTGCTAAGGCACTGATAAAGACAATAAACCAACCATAGTAAAAACGTTTGTTTAATTTTAATGCTAATGATTTCATGTGTGCCTCCTAAAACTTGCCTTTTACATTGTATCAAATAAAAAGCGTTCTTGAAATGGAATTACGTAAAAAAGTTTTGAAAGTTTTCATCTAGTGCTATAATGAGCATATAAATAAGGAGTAATGGGGTGGGAGTATGAATGAATCATATGAACAACTACTAAAGCTTACCGAAACGATTAAGAAGGCGGAATCTTTACGGGAATCGATTGCGGAAAAAGAAGCGTTAATTGCTAAGCTTGAGGGGATTAACATTGATTATACTTATGAAGATCTACCGTATAAAAAGGCTGTGGATGCTTTAGAGAAACGCTCAAATCAAGATACGTCTTTACAGATGTTTCGGGCATTCTTTTACACATTTATCGTTGCTTTAATTATCGGCGCAATCCCTTCGCTTATTGTGATCGGGCTTGAACGTATGGACTTAATGCTTACAGCCATTGAAGATTATGCATTATATATTGGATTAGGGCTTAGTTTAGTGGTGTTTGCAGTTATGTTCAAGGTGTTTATGAAGCGTATTAAACAACGCGTCCATAAGCGCTACAAAAAACGGGTGGTAAAACGGGGACAGAAAAAACTACTTCAAGTTAAGCAAACAGCTGAAAAGATGGCAGATGCATATACCTCACAAATTAAAGATAAGCTCCGTGTTTTAAGACGTGCATTAGAAGAAGATTTTACGAATTTAAAAGGCCATGAACGAAAACTAATGGCAGATGCTTTAGTCCCTGAACATATGTTGCCGAAACTACCAGAGATTGCAGAATACATTATTGACCATCGCGCTGAAAGTATTAAAGAAGCCATTAACCTTATGGTAAAGGAAGCGCGTGAACAGTTTTATTTTGAAAGGCTACTGTATGGACTTCGCAATAAAGAGGTTCCGTTAGAAAAAGTGCTGGATAAAAACCATGATATCAAAGAAACCGATCAGGCAGAAGATGTGGTTGGCCCAATGTTACAGCGTGCGGATGATTTATCACAGACAGTTCCTGATGCGGATGTTTTAGATTTTGTTTCGGTTAAAGAAGAAGATTTTATAGAAACAGAGGAAACGCTTGAGGATAAGGTGAAGGAAAAATCTGATAAACTTGAAGCATTTAAGTCAGAAGAAGCGGTGGTTGAAAGTCAGTCGATATTAGAACCAACGGCCGCTAAAAAAACGGCACAAAAACCGCTTCAAAAACAACCTGCAAAAACGTTGAGTAACGATAAAAAAGACAAGGCTTCAGCGCCTAAAGCATCACCGACATCGCATGATGATGACGGTGTGGAACTTGAAGAAGAATTTGAGATACCTGAGGCGTCACAGCCACTTAAAGTCGCAGCGACGAAACCAGAAAAGGTAAAACGGAAGAAAGATAAAAAAGAAAAGAAAAAAGACTTAAAAAAAAGTCAAGATAGTGCTAAAGAGCCTAGCAACAAGGAAAACTCTGAAAAAGAAGCGTGGAAGGATTCCACATAAAAATCGGATATTCACATAATAAAGAGCCTTTCAAAAGGCTCTATTTTCTTGTAATGCTGTGAAATATTGATATAATAAAATGTTAAGGGATAGCAGGTGATTTCATGGAACATGAAAATCGTTTTTTGACACCATCGAGAAAGGGGCTACGCATTTTTGGTGCGCTTTTTTTGGTGTTTTTCTTTTTTCAAATCTTCCATCGTGAAATTGTCGTCATGCAACGAGAGCTATCGTATTTTGAAACAGCGCTTTATGATGAGGCAAAAAACCAGTTAAAATTAGAGGTTGAGTATTTTGCTGAAGAGTTTGATTATTTAATTACACGCGTTGCTAATAATCGTTATGATACGATGTTGTCACATTTAGATATTCTTGAAGATAATTATTTTTATATGAAAACAGAAACCAATGCGACAAGCGATGTATTAGAACGGTATCTTTTTCGCTATGCAGATAATATCGATGCGGTTTATGCGTATGAGATATATGATGATACTGATTTGATACAAGTCGTTGGTGATACCGTTATCCGAGCGCCACTTATCAATACCGATCCTTATTTAGGGATTGAAACGACGAGCGCTTTATTAAGTTCAGAACTTGAGAGCGGGTATATAAGTAATGCATTTGGTGATTACTTAGTTGCTTTAGAAGTAATCGACGAGACTTATAGTGTTTTACTAATGTTTGATTTAAACGCTTTGCTTTCTGAGGAAAGATTTAATGTTTTAGAGCGTTTTGAACTATATTTTGATGACCGCGATGATTATATTTTTGTGATTGAAAAAGACGGCTTGATTTTGCTTCATGATTACAAAGATCATATCGGTGAAAATATTTATGCGATTAATGATGATAATTTTGAGTATGCATTTGAAACGATTTTAGAAAGCTTAGAAGAGAATACTCAGGCTTTTTCTGAATACACTTTTTATACGGATGAATCGTATGATGTTGTCGGAAAACGTGTTGCGTATGCAGTTTATTATGAACCGTATGACTTAATCGTCGCAAAAAGTTTACCATTAACAACATTTGATCCATTAATCAATACTTTTAGAGGAGAAACTGTTAGACGGTTTTTGAGTGTTACGCTACCGCTTTATGGGTTGTTAATGATTAGTGGTGGGTTAACGCTTTATTATGTGAACCGTTATGCGAAACAAACAAAAATGGTTATTTCTGAGGAAGAAAAGTTATACCAAAGAATTTCTGAAATGTCGACCCAGGCGATTATTATAACGGCACCGGGTAGTGAGGTTTTATTTGCAAATCCGATTGCTGAGAAGATTATTGGGCAAAGAAGAGAAGATTATCAAAGACCGTTCCATGAACGTTTTAAAGAAGCGGATGATCATTATATTTTTGAAGGTTATAAAGAGACATACTTCGTTAAAAAACATGAAGAAGATATTCGCTATCATCAAAAAGATGCTCGCTTATATTATTTAGAAGATATTACGGATGAGGTTGAACGACGAACGCATTTACAAGAAGAAGCATATAAAGATGCTTTAACCAATCTATATAACCGCAGAAAGTTGACTGAATCGTTTTCTGAGTCGCTTTTACCGTATGTTAAAGAAAATAATGTCGCGGCATTTGGGATTATCGATTTTGATAAGTTTAAAGTGATTAACGACAAGCTTGGCCATGACGCGGGCGATACTGCATTACAAAAGGTTGCGGCAGTGTTTAAGCGTTTTACGAGTGATGCGGTCACGTTTTACCGTATTGGTGGCGATGAGTTTGCTGTACTCGCAAAAATGAACCGTAAAGCTTTGGCTGCACAATTACATGAAGTGAAAGATGCCATAGAAGCGATGGATTTTAAAGGCATTCAGCTTACGTTTACTTATGGGATAGCGAGTATTACCCCTACGGATACACAAAAACGCTTTTCTGATTATTATTCAAAAGCGGATAAGGCCCTCTATTATTATAAAGACCTTAAAGCGTAAACCCTCAAGCAGGAGTTTTGCGCTTTTTTTTTGGCGTGATATAATGAACTTACAAGGAGTGATGGTATGCACGACTTTGTTCGTTACATGCTCTTTTCATATGCCTTTGTATTTGTTTTTATTCTATTTTTGCAGTATACGGTTGAATTAATTTATTACATCGTGAAAAAAATAACGAAATACCGTAAGGAACATTTTTAAGAAATACCCTGCGCATAACAAGTGAACAATTGATTTTATTTATATAATGAACTATATAGAAAGGATGAGAATCATGGCGAAAAAAAACCGAGTAAGAAAGTTAAAATCACTATCTGGCCGCGTCATGGGATTCACATCTAGAATAAATTCATCTGAAGAAGAATATGAATCTGCTCGAGAATCACTTGATGAGGTTCGTCATTTAATTCGACAAGAATTTTCTCGAATGTTAATGCATACTGATGCGAAAGATCAGTTTCATTCATTTGGGCGTTCTTCACGTCGTAAATGATTCAGACAATTTAGTTTATACGAAAGCCGAGCTTTTTTAGCTCGGCTTTTTTTTAGGTTCATTTTTTGCGTTGTTTAGGTGTTTGTTATTTTTTTGGTGGTTAAAATCGCAGATTGAAAGACGGACATTAAGCCCCCGCCTGGGTGGGTCCCAGCACCAACCAAATAGACATGTTTAGTGTCTCTATAACGATTATTTGGGCGGTTATGAAGGACTTGGTGTTTTGTGTGTGCTAAACCAAATGTAGCACCTTGATGCAGGTTGTAATGTTTTTCCCAATCACTAGGGGTGATGATCTTTTCTGCGATAATGTGATCTTCTAAATCGTTAATATGTGTTTTATCTTGTATTCTGGTAATAATCTCTTTTCTAAATGCGTTTGTGGCGGTGGTCCAATCAATGTCTGCTTTTGTGTTTGGAACGGCGACAGAAATGGTTAAGGATGAATGGGTTTTATTTTTTGTCAGTGTTTTATCCATTTTAGAGGGGTTATGAACATAGACGGTGAGGTCGAATGGGAGGTTGTTTTGTTCGGTTAATGCTTTAATGCTTTGGGTTGGATTATCCGCAAAGATCATTGTGTGATGGGCTAAGTTATAGGTTTTATCAAGCGCTAAATACATCACAAATAAACTCAGGGAGTGTTTGAGTTTGTTTATGTGTTTGTTTTTGTATTTGCGTTGGTGTTTTTTGGGTATTAAATTTTTAGCAAAGTAAGAAAAATCCGAGTCGTTAATAATGATTTTTGAGGTATCTACGGTGTCATCTTCAAAAGCGACGCCGTAGGCTTTTTTCTTGCGAATGATGAGGCGTTTAACAGGTTTGTTTAGGTGGATTTTCCCACCGTTTTTTTCGATAATTTTTTGCATTGCTAAAGCAATTTGATGCAAGCCACCTTTCACATGAAATAAGCCTTTAGAAAATTCTAGATAAGATAAAATGGTAAACATGCCAGGTGCTTTAAACGGAGACATACCGAGATATTTGGTTTGAAAGCTCATCGCGTGGACTAAGTCTTCATCGGTAAACCGCTTTTTTAGCCGTTTAAAGACGGTTGAATGGGTGTCGCGATACCATAGACTCCGAAAAATCATAGGGTTGAAATAGGTGAAAACGCTATTAAAAGAAGACCGCCATAATGGTTTGAGCTTTTGGTGTTTTATATCTTGTCGGTCTAAAAAGTCAAAGTAATCTACGACGTGTGCTGGAAACACACGTTCCATTTCTTTGCGCATTTTTTCTTTATCGGTGGTCGGTTTAAAGTTTTTGTTTTTGAAAAGAAATTCATATAAAGGGTCGACTTTTATGAGCTCTAGGTGATCTTCAAGATTTTCATTGGCAAGCTCAAATACGTGTTTGAGCGTACCCGGTTCCATTAAGAAGGTGGGACCAGTATCAAAAGTATGGTCTTTTAATACCATCGGTTGCATGCGTCCACCGACAACGCTGTCTTTTTCGTAAATATGAACCTTATAGCCTTTTGCACTTAGTAACATTCCTGCGGCTAGTCCTCCAGGACCAGCACCAATAATGATAACTTTTTTCATTTCATCGCCTCGCTCACACATACTCTTATCATTAGTATAGCATAAGTTGAAATGGATTGTATCTGAATTAAAAGAAGTTCGAGGTGGATTTTTTACGGTTTTTTGATATTCTATAAGGGGAGGGATAATATGCTATATTTTTTTATGGGGAGTATTGTGTTTGGAGGACTATTTTATCTTTATGCTACGCATCCACGTCGGATGGGGAAACACGCAGAGCGCAAAGTTGCAAAAATATTGAAACGCTTTGATGGTTTTGCGGTAAATATTAATGATGTCCTTATTGATGATGCGGGTAAAGCCGTTCAAATTGATCATATTTTTATTAGTCAATACGGTATCTTTGTTTTTGAAACGAAACAGTATGCTGGGAAGATTCTAGGCGCTGAACAGGATGAGACGTGGCAACAAGTTTTGTGCGCAGGACGTACTAAGTATAAAATTATAAATCCTATTACGCAAAACAAACAGCATATTGCGCTTTTGAAAAAGGTTGTTGCGCAGTTGAATAATGTTGCGATTTACGGAGGGGTCATCTTTAGTCACCGTGCAGAACTTGCTGTTTCGCACAAGTATCCTGTCATGCACATTGATGAGCTGAAGCCATATTTAGATCGTTTTAAAGATAAAATATTTAGTGAGGTTGACATTGCTTTGTTTAAACAAGCGGTTGAAACAGTATGTGAAGATGCATCTGTAGGGACAAACAATAACCATTTACAGCATGATTTTTGTCCGGAGTGTGGTGCTGAAATTAGTGTTCGGGAAACGTTATTTTTAAAGGAAACTTATGTGGTTTGTGAGAATGATCGCTGTTTTTATAAGGAAAATCTTTTAATAAATTAGGAGAAGGCATTGACAGTTAAGGAAAGTCTTCTTATAATGAAATAATGTTAAAAAAGTAAGGAGTGTTTATGACACTGGAAGATTTACTGAAAAACGTCTTAAAGATGACGAAAGCTGTACATCTTGACACTGAAAATCCATCTGATGCTTATGCTAAAGCACTATCAGTACAAGCAGCTAAAATATTAGAGGAATTTCAGTGGAATAATGATGCAGTTGATGAAGAAGTTGTTGGTGAAGCTTTAGCAGAACTAATCGGCTACGTCCTCGTTATGGCAGATAGTTTAGATTTCGATTTAGAAGCTTTATTGAAAGCAAAGGAAGAACTTAAAGAAGTTCAAATCAATGTTAAGTTAGCGTTTAACAACGAAAAGTTTTCTGAACAAGTAAAATCTCATATACAAAAAGTAGATTTAAGAAAACAATACGATTCTTTAAAGA
>SKIY01000058.1 GCA_007116205.1 Candidatus Izemoplasma sp.
CACCAACTTAAAATGTTAAGAGATTTAAATGTTGTTAAAACGCGACGCGAAGGAAAAAACATCTTTTACACATTACAAGACCAACACGTTAAAGAACTCTTTGAAATCGGCTATGCCCACGCAAACGAATGTTAAAAAAACACTACATGCAGTAGTGTTTTTTATTTATTTACTTGAGATGTTTAACAACACCGTATAACTTCTTACCTCTTCTTAAAACTGTATATCGCTGATGTAATGCATTGTCGATGTTCAGCATGTCGGATGTATCGCTTACTTTTTCTCCATTAACGGCAATAGCATTTTGTTCTATAAACGTTCTTGCTTCACGCTTGCTACTTGCCAGTTTTAATCCAATCAACGCATCAATAAGCAAAATATCACGATCTGTTTCTAAATGATTGACACCTTCAAATCCCATTTCAATCTCATCTAAACTTAACTTAGTGACATCGTTATAAAACAAAGCTTCTGTGATGTTAACGACTTGCTTTAAAGCCGCTTCACCATGAATTAACACCGTCAATTCCTCAGCAATCGCTTTTTGAGCATGTCTTAAATGTGGACTCTCCGCCATAGCTGTTTCAATTGCTTGAATCTCAGCTGGGGTAAGCATCGTAAACTGACGGAGTCGAGATAACGCCTCAGCGTCTTCTAAATTAATCCAGTATTGATAAAAAGCATAAGGTGAGGTGCGTTTTGGATCGAGCCAAATCGTTCCTGACTCTGTTTTACCAAACTTGGTCCCATCAGCTTTTGTTAATAGTGGGATGACGAGTCCGTACGCTTTAGCTTCAGAGCCTTCGACTTTTCTAATCAACTCAAGTCCCGCAGTTATATTCCCCCATTGATCTTGACCACCAATTTGTAAGGTACATCGATGCTTTTGATACAGTTTTAAAAAGTCGAGCGACTGAATAATTTGGTATGTAAACTCGGTAAAGCTTATTCCTGATTCTAATCGACTTTTAACACTATCTTTTGCGAGCATCGCATTTAATCCAAAGTGCTTCCCTATCTCTCTTAAAAAGTCGAGAAGATTGTAGGGTTTAAGCCAATCATAATTATTTACAACTTGAGCTGTTGGTAATATATTTAAGACTTGTTTTCGCATTGCTTCAACATTGTTTTTTACAGTGTTTTCATCAAGCAAAAGTCGCTCTTCTTTTTTACCACTTGGGTCGCCAATTAACCCGGTCCCACCCCCGATTAGTAAAATCGGTTTGTGTCCACGCGCAGCTAAATGTCGCGCAACAATATATGGTACAAGGTGACCGATATGTAAGCTGTCTGCAGTTGGGTCAGCTCCCAAATAAAACGTCATACTTTCTGTTTCTAATTTTTGTGCCAAATCATCATCTGTCACAGCGTATAATAGTTTGCGAAACGTTAATTCTTCTAATAAGTTCATAAAATATCCTCCTATAAAATACAAAAAGGTAGTACATAAAGGACGAACCTAAGTCCGCGGTACCACCTTTTTTCCATTGCTAGCGCTCATTGTTTTAACGGGTCTACCGGTCACGCTTTTAACGCGACAACTCCTAAGTGTATTCACAAGCCATATGCCCAGTTCACACCAACCACTGAGTCTCTTAACATATTGGTCCTTGCTACTTCGCTTACTCATAGTTTTTATTATCTAGTTGTTTCTCTAAGAATAAGATTATGTTCTAACATAACACGACGTTCTTCTAAAACTTCTTCGTTCATTAACTTCGTTAACAATCGCATGCCAACTGCCCCAATATCATAGATTGGAACATCGACACAGCTTAATTTAGGACGAGCGAGTTGCGCATACTTAGTATTTTGGAATCCTGCAACACTAATGTTTTCAGGAATATGTACATGATTTGCGCGCGCTACATTCATAAAAGAAACCGCAATCGAATCACGAACAGCAATAATACCATCAACTTTATGATCTTTAAAATACTCATTAAAATGTTCTGTATTAATAGAAATACGTCCAGATGTTCTCATGATTTTCGGAGTGAGTGAAGCCTCTTCAATCGCTCGTAAATAACCAGTTTCTTTTAAATCATTCACCATATATTTTCTTACCGTAGAAACCATATAAATATTTTTCCGACCTTCATCGATCAACTTTTTAGTCATTTCATAGCCAGCTTTTTCATAATCGATTGATACACTTGGTATTTCATCACTATCTGGATAAATCGTATTTGTTAATACAATTGGTATTTGATAACTATTTTTGATCGTTCTTAAAAATTCAAACTGTTTCGGCGTGATTTCATCATTCAAATACAAAATACCATCTACTTGTGCCGCAACAATCTCCTTAAGAATATCTTCTTCCGGCGCGTCTTCGCTATCTAAAATATATAGCAAAATAGAATACTTATAGACGCGTGCAATATCCGCTATACCATTCATCATTTCAGCCATTGATGCCCGACTCATATCCGGAACCAGTACAGCAACCGTCGTAGATTTACGACTTGCTAATCCTTTTGCAAAGGCATTCGGTTTATATCCTAACTCTTCAATCACACGTAAAACCCGTTCTCGGGTTTCAGGTTTAACTTTTTCCGGATTATTAATGGCTCGAGACACAGTTGCGAGCGAAACACGTGCCGCCCCTGCGACATCATAAATTGTAGCTTTACTCATAGATATCACCTTCTTTTACAATATTATAGCACCTTATGAAAATGTTTTCAAACAGTTTATAATACTTTTAACATTAAAAAAAGCCTATTTCTAGGCTTTTCTTATCGGCGTTCTTTAATACGTGATTGTTTCGCTGAACGACCGCGAATGTAGTGTAATTTAGCGCGACGTACTTTACCGCGACGCATAACCTGAATACCTTGAATAGATGGGCTATGGACAGGGAAAGTTCTTTCAACACCAACACCATATGAAACTTTACGAACTGTAAAGGTTTCGCTGACGCCACTACCTTGACGCTTAATAACTAAACCTTCAAACACCTGAATACGTTCACGTGTACCCTCTTTAATCTTAACAGAGACTTTTACGTTATCTCCTGGATTAAAAGTAGGTACATCAGTCTTCAAATGTTCTTGCGTCAATTCACTGATTAGATTTTGAGACATGGAATCACTCCTTTTTCTTTACCTGTTCGTAACCACTATCGGCCAGCGGAACATGTTGTTTAAACAGCGAAAATGATTATATCATAGAAGCTGCATTCTTGCAACTATTTGCACGACTTTTTTTGGTTTTTTAGATACTTTTTATAAAGATCTGGACGTCTTTTTTTCGTTCGCTCTAAAGCACTTTTTTTTCGCCATTCCTCAATCGCTTGGTGATGGCCCGATAATAACACATCCGGAACTTTTTGTGATTCAAACACGCGTGGTCGCGTATATTGAGGATACTCTAAAAGCCCATGAGAAAAAGTATCATCTTGATGAGATGCAGCTTTATTTAAAATACCAGGAATCAACCGAACAGCACTTTCAACAACAGCTAAAGCAGCAACCTCTCCTCCTGTTAGCACAAAATCGCCCAACGATATTTCTTCATCAAAATATTCTCGAATACGTTCATCATAGCCTTCATAATGGCCACACATAATGATTAAATGCGTTTCTTTCGACAATGTTTTTGCTTTGTCTTGTCTGTAAGGTTCACCTTGTGGGGTCATCAGTAGCTTATGTGCCTTTTGATAGCCATCAATAGAACGTAAAGCCTTTATAACAGGTTCCACCCGTAACACCATTCCAGCACCACCACCATATGGGTAATCGTCAACTTTATGGTGCTTATCCTCACTAAAATCACGATAATCAATGACATTAATACGGATTTTACCTTCGTGTTGTGCCCGACCCACAATTGACTGACTCAAAACCGGTAAAACCATATCAGGAAATAAAGTGAGAATATCTATCCTCACAACAATCCCTCCATTTCAATAATATCAATACGTTCTTTCGAAACCCGTTTAACAAATTCTTTCCGAAATGGAATCAACACTGGTTTCTGATCTTCACGATCAACCACAAGAACTTCACCTTGAGGATAGTCTCTTACCGCTTTGACCGTCCCAATATAAGCCTCACCATAAACTGCCAATCCAATAAGTTCAGAATAATAGTAAGCATCATCTTCTAATGCTTCTCGGTCTTCTTCATCGATTTCGAGGGTCGACCCTTTTAAAACTTCAACTGCCTCTATGCTGTTAAACTCAGTAAACTTCAATACATCAACCGTTTTTTTCTCAAAAAACCCTTCAACTGTTACCGGAATACGCGCTGAGCGCGTTTTAATATATAACCGATTTCCAATAGCATATCGCTCACGCTTAAAGTCAGAATCTGTTTTTACCGTAACATTCCCTTTAATACCATGTGTATTAACGATAGTTCCAATCGGAATAAACCCCATATTATCTCTCCTTAACTACTTTTGAAACATAACTTTTTCACTACTAAACAGCCGTGTAAGCACATAAATAAATACGCCTGTATATACCAATGAGCTGATCATGACAGCCACAAAATTTAGATACGCATATTGAAAAACAAAAATACTACTTAAGAAATTGACAGACCCATAAATCGGGATAAAATGTACAAGTAATTGATCAGAGGGTTCAGTCCCAAACGAAGACAACAATCCTATAATCATCGTCACTAAATAAAACGGCATAATTAACATTGACGCCTCTTTTATCGTCTTCGCATATGCACTGATTACAGCAATTAATCCAACAATAATTAATACCGTTGCCATAAGTGTAAAGAGAATCAACACGAAATGAATCGGTTCATAAATATTATACTCTACACCATTCCCATCCATCTGCATGAGCTTTGGCAAACTAAATGCTAACCCTACAAAAGAAGATAGTGCACTAATAAACGACAACAAAGCCAAACTTGATATTTTTCCCAAAGCAATTTCACTACGTTTAATCGGCGTAATTAATAGTGTTGCTATCGTATTACGTTCTTTTTCACCAGCGATAGAATCTGGTCCAATACTCATAGCGCCTGCAAACAAAAAGATAACGATTAAAAACGGTAAAAGCATCGCAAAACCTTGCCCCGTTAACTGACGCTCATCAACAATCCCCTCGGCATAACTAGTCACAAAGATTTCATGATGGGCAGGATCTTCTAAACGTTCCATCAACTTAGATGCTTGGTATTGATTAAGAACACTCGAAATGTGGGTATAAGCAAAACTTGAATTTTGACGACCATAATTATACATGATAGACAGTTCAGGGGCACCTGCAGTTTCATAATCATCAATTTTTATATCAAAATCTTCTTCAAAGCGCAAAACAATATCGATATCCCCTTCTCTAACTTTCTCCTTTAAAGCGGTTTCATCTAGATCTCCAACTTCATGAAACTCCATATTGATGGGTTCATCTAGTTCTGATAAACGCTCTAAAGACGTTTGAATGGTGCCCGGCATATTTTCTTGATAAACAATGATTGTATGTGACTGAACGGCTTCTGTTTGATTTTGAATCAATGTTCCAATCAACCAATACATTGCAAAAATTGAAATTCCTGGTAATAAAAATATCATAAGCACTAACCGCTTATCACTAAAAACACGATACATTTCTTTACGGAATACTGTAAATACATTATACATGTTCATTCACCGCGCTTTGCTCAACAAGCTCAAAGAATAAAGTTTCTAATGAGTTGTCCTTAGCCATATTTTGAACATTCTCTAATCGATCAAGCGCCTTCATTTCACCTTCAATAATGATCCCCACGCGGTCACATAACTTCTCCACAACATTTAAAATGTGGGTTGATAAAATGACCGTCTTCCCTGCATCGCGCATTTCTAAAAGGTAATCAATAACTGTCCGCGCCGTTAAAACATCAAGTCCATTCGTCGGTTCATCAAAAATAATATAATCTGGGTCGTGCACCAACGATATAGCAATCGATATTTTCTGTTTCATCCCCGTTGATAAATCAGCGACCTTAACCTCTTGAAACTTATCAATTCCGAAGCGGTTAAAAAGGTATTCTTTTCGTTTTTCTGCTTCTTTAGGGTCAACCTTATGCAACTTTGAAAAATATCGGAACAAATAATTTGGTGTGAAATGGTCTTCAAGTTTCATCTCATTGGTTAAAAATGCAATGCGTTTCCGCACCTCATTACTATCGTGCTGTACACCATAACCATCGACCGAAATATCTCCAGAATCTGGTTTAATCAAGGTAGCAATACATCTTAAAGCAGTCGTTTTTCCTGCACCATTAGGACCTAATAAACCAAAAATTTCGCCTGGTTTTGCTTCAAACGACACACCCTTTAAAGCGATTTTTTTTGTATCTGAAGTTTGTTCAATTTTTTGTTGTTTTTTTGACAGCTTAAATGTTTTTTTAATGTCATTTACAAGCAATGATTTCATTTCATACCTCCTTAGTAATTCATCATTATCATTGTACAACAGTGCCTTCACTATCGCAAATAAAAAAGCCACGATTGTGGCTTAAAAAGATTCTATATTAATCGTTATCTTCTTATGTTCTCTAGATGCACTTGCATAGGCAATTGTTCGTATCGCATTCGCAATGCGCCCACCCTTACCAATAACGCGTCCGAGATCATCTTGGTTGACGTACACCTGTATACTTATCAACTGTCCGTCATCAGATAATTTTTTAACAACTAAATCTTCCGGTTTAATAACTAAAGGGGTTACTAAATCTTTAATCATTTTTTCATAATTAACCGCCATGAAAAATCACCTTTATTGCTTGCCTTGTTTTGACTTGGCAATGATACCAGCTTTCGAAAAAAGATTGCGCACAGTATCTGTCGGTTGTGCCCCTTTTGACAACCAATCGAGCGCACGTGCTTCATCAATCTTCACAGCAGTTGGTTCCGTTGTTGGATCGTAAGAACCAATAATCTCCAAATATCTTCCGTCGCGCTTATGTTTAGAATCCGCAGCGACTATACGATAATACGGACGTTTAACGGTTCCGTGTCTTTGTAAACGTAGTTTTACAGCCATCTTTTTCTACCTCCTATATGATTTCCTTAGTTAGGATATCATACCTCGCTATTAGTGTCAAGGTTTTTTACTTGACATTCTTGTAAGTTGTAAGCATCACGGTCTAGCAAGGACACCTCAACTTTACGCACATGGTGTATCTTTTTTAAGTTTGCAATCGCTTCTTCTTGGTCTTTCACATTAACATACACAATCGCATAGCGTCTTTTTTTATGATAATATGTTACATTGCCAAAACGTTTAATTTGTTTTATTGTTTTAGGGTTCTTATAATAGACAATCAAACCTACTCGCTCGAACATGATGACCCCCCTCTTTCTATAAAATTCATTTTTGTGTCGGTCTTCACTCTAGAGGAAACCGTATGAGCCAAACGTTTAGTCAATTGATCTAGCAAATCTTGCAGTGCTGATTCAAAAT
This sequence comes from Candidatus Izemoplasma sp., assembly GCA_007116205.1. Taxonomy (GTDB): domain Bacteria; phylum Bacillota_I; class Bacilli_A; order Izemoplasmatales; family Izemoplasmataceae; genus SLQR01. The sequence continues at coordinate 7,421 of SKIY01000058.1, forward strand.
GTTTGAAACGTTTAACTTTATCATTATTGTACAAAGCGGTTTTCGCTTCAACAAACTGGATTTGATATGTTTTTAAATCTGGGTGGTGCTTCCCATACTTTTTTGCTTCATAGTATTTTTCAGAAATGTTCTTAAAATTTTCAGATAAAGGCTTCACGGTCTCACATGTAATCACAGCTTCATATGATTCAAGATAGCCTTTATAGATAGAAGTTTCTTCTATCTCCTTAATAACACTTTCTGTTAAAACCAATAATTTTTCATCCATAAAATCACCTATCGACATTATAGCATGAAAGGCATTATAAAGAAAATAAAAACGACTTTTTGAAGTGTTTGACATGCGCATAATTTCAACCTATAATGGTATCAAGAATACATCTGAAAGCAGGCACAATTATGATCAAAAAAGCTGGTATATTTTTTATATTCTTTATGGCGATGGTGATATTATTATCGCCTGCATCAATAGAAGCTTCAAATAACGACTTAGAACCTTCAAACACTGCAGTATATTTTTATCACCCGTTTTGTGGGAGTTGCGAATCTTTAGAAGAAGATGGTGCAATCGACCGCTTAGAAGCCTCTGGGGTAGAGGTGATTTCTTACAACACTAGTACTAGTATCGGTAAAAGAATGTTTCAAGCCTATACCGATGTCTATAACGTGCCGCGTTCAGAAAGACAAGTGCCGATTTTATTTGTTGGTGAAAGCCACTATAATGGTTATCGAAACATCCGAAACGCTATTAACGATGGTATCATCTTGACAGAATCAGCGACACCCTTACTAGATGTAACTAATTATATTCCAGCAGAAACCACTCTTCTAAGTGCGATTATTACTGCTGTACTTTACGGACTGCTAGATGGCATCAACCCTTGTGCAATTGCGATGCTTTTGATGTTCATTTCTATGGTAAAATTC
>SKIY01000120.1 GCA_007116205.1 Candidatus Izemoplasma sp.
GTTCTAATTCTTCAAGTAATTGCGGTTTATTTTTTACTGATAATACTGTTTCTATGGTGTGCTTTTGTTCGGTAAATCGTTGTTTTTGATAATGTTTCATTTTACCATATATCAAGTCTTTTTGGTAGTAAATCATAATGTCAAGCAACAACTCATAGTCTTCTGTTTTTTTGATGATACCGAAGATTTCTTTTTCAAAAGTCAGGATTAATGACTCTTTACGTGCGATGGTTTCATATAGGGTGTAGACAATATCTAAAATATCGTAAAGATTTTCTTGGTTTAAAAACTGCTCTGCAGCTAGGGTAGTGTGATGCATGCTTGAAGCAATGCTAGCAAGTGAAGACTCAAATCCATTGTCAATAAGTTCTTCGTATATAACTTTTTCTGATAACGTATGAAATTGTATTTTTTGACTTCTTGACCGAATCGTTGGTAATAATTTACTACTGTTAGTGGTAAGCAGTAGTGCATAAATGTTGGGATGGGGTTCTTCTAAAAATTTTAGTAATGCATTCGAAGCATGTGCATTCATAGTATCTGCTTCTTCAATAATATAGATCTTAGCCCCTTCTTCAAGCGCGGTTTTATTAAACTCCACTTGGAGGGATTTAATCGCATCTTTCGTAATGGTATTTCGTGTTGGTTTGATTACATAGACATTAGAATGGGTTAGATGATTGATGCGTTTGCATGTTTTACAAGCACCACATGGCTTTTCGGTATCTGATTCACAAAGAAGCATCGATGCAAAAAAAAGTGCAGTGTCAAATTTCTTTGTGCCTGCCTCTCCTTCAAATATATACGCGTGTGCTAAACGATTCTTCTGATAGCTATTATAAAGGATTCGTATGTTTTCTGGTTGTGCTTCTTTTAATATATCAAAACGCATCTATACCACACCTTTAAATAATTTCTTGAATTAATTGTAATGCTTTCTTAACAACCGCTTCTAATGGAAGGGTCCCATCAATGACTTTTATGCGTTCGGGAAATTTTTTAATTAACTGTTTATATCCATCATAAACTTTTTCATGAAATTCTAGTGTTTCTAAATCGAGACGATCAACACCTCGACCGTTTGAAAACACGCGGTTTAATCCGATTTTAGGTGGTACATCAATAAACAATGTTAAATCAGGTAAACAATCGTTTATTGCAAACTTGTTTATATGATATACTGCTTCAAACCCTAAATCCCGACCGAAACCTTGGTACGCTAAACTAGAATCAACAAAACGATCGCATAAAACAACCTTACCTTTAGATAGGGCTGGCCAAATAACTTCAACGATATGTTGGCGTCTAGATGCTGCATAAAGAAGCGCTTCAGTGCGCGCGTCCATTTCGGTGTTGTCGACATGTAAAATAATCTCACGTATCGCTTCACTTATACGTACACCACCCGGTTCCCGCGTGGTGATGCTTTCTATATTGTTCTGTTTTAATACTTCTAAAACAGCTTTAATGACAGATGTTTTTCCGGAACCCTCAGGACCTTCGAAGGTTATAAATTTGCTTTGCATAATTGTCACTTCCTTTACTCTTTCATATATTATCGCATATTTACTGTTATTTTTAAATATCAATTTCATTTTGATTTCCTAGTTATGGTATAATAATAACTAGTCTATGAAGGGACGTACACTTATGCGTATAAATGTTAACAATTTGTCGTTTGGATATGACTACAGAACCGTACTAAAAGACGTTTCTTTCAAATTAGAAAGCGGCGATTTTTTAGTTATCATCGGTAATAACGGAAGTGGTAAAAGCACACTGATTAAGTGTTTGTTAGGAATTAATAAGGTTCCAAACAAAAAAATCTATTTAGACGATATAAACATTAACGATTACCGTAGATGGATAAACATCGGTTATGTCCCTCAAAAGTTTGATGATTTTAATTATGAGTTTCCTATTACGGTCAATGAAATATTATCCGTTTCAAAATATGGTAAAATCACTGAAGATGAGCGGTTAATCTGGCTGGATAAATTAGGTATTTTAGAATTGCAAAATGAAAATATCAATAATTTAAGTGGCGGACAATTACAACGTGTTTTTATTGTAAGAGCCTTGGTAAATAAACCGAAATTATTGATCCTTGATGAACCGACTGTTGGTGTTGATAGTACAAATATTGAACGGTTTTATAACACCATAAATGATCTCAATAAAATGGGTGTGACCGTCATTTTAATTACCCATGATATTAAATCTAGTAAAGCGAATTTTTCTCATATTATGCATCTGTATAACGGTACGGCTGTGATGAAAAAAATTGATCGTAATGTGGGTGATTCCTCATGATGATTGCGATGAGTTTTTTCCGCGCTATTGTTGAGCGGGAGTTTATGCAATTTGCGTTAATCACTGGATTACTAATCGGTTTTTTAGCGCCTTTAATTGGGTCATTCGTGGTGATTCGGAGATTAAGTTTGATTGCTGATACGCTTTCACATTTTAGTTTAGCTGGTATAGCGATTGGTTTATACTTCATTAATATTTTAGGTGTTGGCTTTTTAAGTGATCCATTATATCTAGGCATGTTGTTTGCGGTGATTGGATCACTAATTATTGAGTTGTTGCGAAACTACTACAAAAATTATAAAGAGATTTCTATGCCCATCGTTATTAGTTTAGGAACTGCACTGAGCGCTTTATTTATTTCTTTAAGCGGTGGTTTTACTTCAAGTGTATACAATTATTTATTTGGAAGCATCTTAACGGTTGGTCGTGTTTTTACATTTATTATCATTGGGGTTACTATTTTGATTTCTGGTTTGTTAGTGGTATTTTATAAACAAATGGTAATCATTAGTTTTGATGAATCTTACGCTAAGTTATTAGGGATTAGAGTAAATATATTCCAGTTTTTTACAACGATTATATTAGCGTTGGTTGTCAGTTTATCTATTGAAACAGTGGGTGTTTTGTTGGTTTCTAGTTTAATGATTATACCTGTTGCAGCCGCAATGAAAATAGGTAAGAGTTTTAAAAACACTCTGTTTTTAGCTATAATTTTCAGTGAAATCAGTGTCGTAATGGGATTGTGGTTATCGTTTGAATTGAGTTTTCCTTCAGGGGCTACAATCGTCTTATTTAATATTTCCATATTCTTAGTTGTGATTATTTTAAGAAGATTGATAAAACGTAAAAATTTACGTGATAACGAAAGTGAAGCGTTGCTTTAAAAAATGCCAACCTAATTGTTGGCATTTTTTATTGATAATGTATTTTTGCTAAATAAAGTCCTTCTGGTGGTGCTAACAGTTTTGGTGTATCGGCACTCGGGTTATCGAGCGCTCTTTTTATTGTTTTGTTTTGGTGATTGAGATCATGTAAGACTTTGCCGATAATCATCCGTACCATGTGTCTTAAAAACCCGTTTCCAGTTATTTCAATAATTGTGTGTTTATCTTGAGAGACTGCTACTGCATTATAAATGGTTCGCAACGTTTTTTTGTCTTCTGATTTTGCAAAACTTGCAAAATCATGGGTGCCAATAAATGGCTGTAAGGTGTTGCTAAGTTCGTTGAGATTAAAACCCTCTCGGTATACACTATAATTAGCTTTAAAGGGATCCCTATAATGATGAAAATGGTATTGATATGTTTTGCTTATAGTGTCGTAACGGGCATGAAAAACTGCAGGGACTTGTTTTGCAGATATCACATGTATTGTATTCGGCAACATGTCGTTGAGAAGTGTTTTTAATTTTAATGGTGTTAATGTGTTAGGGCAATCAAAGTGTACAACTTGATGCAAGGCGTGAACTGAGGCATCTGTACGTGATGCAGGATGTATAGTAATTATTTGTTGGTAAAGATGTTTTAATACAGATTCTAGTTCGTTTTGCACTGTATTTTTATGATTTTGTCGCTGGAAACCTTTAAACTGCGTCCCGTCATAACTTAAGTCACAACGTATACGGATTGTTTCACGCGGTGTCTTTATCATATAAATGCTTTCGATGGTATGCCCATGGTGTTTAATTTTCATCATGATGTCGTTATGGTTGTGTTTCCCTTCAATAATAATGTAACTTAAATATTGATATATCTTATCGAAAGTAAACAAATGTTCTTCAAAGAAAGCGACCCCTGCTTCATATGCTAAAATCGTTTCTTTATATGGGTGTTTTATTTTTATTGACTTGGCAAAGTGATGCGTGATTTTTTCTGGCGTGTTAGATGCTTTGTATCTCTTTAAAATATCTAGCATTATGTCACCACACGAACGGCAATACTACCGATTAGAATTATAATACTCGTCACCAAAGAGATCGTATCTAAGCGACTCCAAAATAGTTGATGCAGTCTTGTTCGAGTCGCACCTGGGACAAAACAGCGTGCTTCCATTGCGTTTGCTAACTCGTCACTTCTTTTGAATGAGATGATAAACATTGGTACGAGCAAAGAAATTATTTGCATCACTTTATCTTTAAGTTTACCTTCTGAGAAATCAACGCCACGACTAGCTTGTGCGAGCATAATTTTGTTTGCCTCATCCAGTAGGGTAGGAATATATCGGAGACTAATAGAAATAATCATTGCCATTTCTTCTGTATTTATACGAAGGTATTTGAGTGGTTTCATGACTGCTTCTAATCCTAAATTCAAATCCGTTGGTTTTGTTGATAGTGTAAGCACGGTCGAGAGTGTCACAATTATTATCAATCGCATCATGATAAAAAACCCTATCATTAGTGCATCTTCATGAACAACAAGCTGTCTTGTAGCAAATATAGGTCCTAATGTAAGTTGATTTAAAACTGTAATGATAGCAATAATCATTAGGATTAAATAGATGAATTTAGCTTTAATAAAGCGTTTTGTGTACATCCAAAAAACAACAATAGCCACAATCACTGCAATATTAAGAAATGAATAATTTAACGTCCAAGCTTGAAGTTCTGGTCCTGTTTTATTAAATAGAATCTGAAAAACAAATGTAAATAATAGTAAAAACATTAACGGGCGCAATCCTAAATAAACACGTTTAATGCTTATTTTACCAATCAGTAGTAAGATTAAAATGAGTCCTAAACCGACAAACATCATTTCAAATGCTTCCCGAGGAATCATAAAAACAGCGACCATTAGAACAATTAAGGCGATAATTTTTGTTCGAGGATCCATCCGGTAAAGAAAACTATTACCAGGGATATACCGTCCTATTACAATATTTTTCATTTTAACACCGCCTTCAACTGTGTAAATAATTCTGTCTCGTTACGTGGTTTTTTAGGCAGTTTTAGATTTAAATCCGTTTCTATTTGATTGATTAAGTGTAATAAATCTGGTACATCTAAATTCCAGTTCTCAATATTCTTCTTCGTGAAAAGTTCTATCGGATCACCATCATATACAAGATAGCTATCACGCATAACAAGAACCCTTTTAGCGTATTCATATACTGTGTTCATATCATGGGTGATAATAATAATGGTTTTATTTAATTTAGTATGGATGTTATAAAACACGTCTAGTAACGCGTTTCTCCCTAAAGGGTCAAGTCCACTCGTAGGTTCATCCAAAATCAATATATCTGGTTCCATTGCTAAAATACCGGCGATGCTGACACGTTTTTTCTCCCCACCAGATAAATTAAACGGACTTCGACTTAAATAACTTTCGTCTAAACCAACGACTTTAATAACATTTTTCGCTCTTTCAATAGCAGTTTTTTCATCTACTCCAAAGTTTTTTGGTCCGAAAATAATATCTTTAAGAATTGTTTCTTCAAACAGTTGATATTCAGGAAACTGAAACACCAACCCTACTTGTTGTCTAATCGGGTTAAGTTTTACACGTTTCTTTTTAACGTTTTCGCGATTGATTTTTACACCAAAAATCTCAACATCTCCACTGAGTGGTGTTAACAATGCATTCATGTGCTGAACGAGTGTTGTTTTGCCGCTTCCCGTTTCACCAATCAAAGTAATGAATTCACCTTCTGCTTTGATATTTAAAGTGATATTTGACAGGGCTAAATATGCTTTATTATCATTTCCTTGATATTTGAAGTCTACCTTTTTAAACTTAATTGCCATAGGTACGACCTCACTTTCTCATCGGCGATGTTTTCGCGCTCTAGGTATCTTAAGACTTTTAGGGGTAATAACATCTCTAAATTTGATTTTTCTAGGGTTTCTTGGTCTTTTAAGACATTGGTTGCTGTATCTATTTTTAATATCTTACCATTTTTTAAAACAACAATTCTATCGCTTAATACTGATTCTTTCATATCATGGGTGATGGTTATAATAGTAACGCCTTCTGCGTTTAATTGCTTCATGTACTCTAAAATCATTTTACGACCCTTCGGATCGAGCATAGATGTTGCTTCATCAAAAATAATAATATCTGTTTGCATTGCTAAAATACCGGCGATGGCAACCCGTTGTTTTTGTCCACCTGAAAGATTATGTGGTTCTTTATTTAAAAACTCTGCCATATTAACTTTATGGGCATACTTCTCTATACGTTCTACCATTTCATTTCGCGGTACTTGAAGATTTTCCAATCCAAAAGCGATATCATCACGAACTGTGACACCTACGAACTGATTATCAGGATTTTGAAAGACGATACCAATATGTTTGCGTACATCTTGGATGGTTTCGCGGCTTAATAATATATTATCAACGATGATTTCTCCTTGATTTGGTTTAAGTAACCCAATCAAAAGTTTAGATAGCGTCGATTTTCCACTCCCGTTATGACCAAGAATGGTGAGCCACTCACCTTTTTTTATGTTTAAGTTAATGTTTTCTAATACTGGTTGATCTTGTTGATATTCAAACGAGACGTTTTTCATTTGTATAATATCCATTGTGCCACCTCTTTTTGGACCGTATTCATTATATCAAAATGTCTTATAAATTGCGATACTTATAATCCTTTAAGAAAAAAATGCGAGCCTAATTTAGGCTCGCATACGCGTTATTCGACAAATTCGATAATAGCCATCTCTGTCGCATCACCGCGACGTGGGCCAAGTTTCATTATACGTGTATAACCACCGTTACGTTCTTTAAAACGTGGTGCTATATCATCGAATAATTTCTGAAGTGCGTTTTGATTATCTTCAGTTTTCAAAAAGCGTACAGTTTCAGCTGCTTGTCGACGTGATGATAAGGTGTTTTTCTTACCTAATGTAATCATCTTATCTATAAGTCGGCTAACTTCTTTAGCTTTTGTTTCTGTTGTTTGAATGCGTTCATGAATAATTAAATGCGTAACTAAGTCACGTAGCATTGCTTTTCTTTGATCGCTTCTGCGATTCAATTTACGATATCCAGCCATAAAAACCTCCTCTTAGTGTCTCGCAAGTGAGAGATTTAGTTCTTCGAGCTTTTGTTTGACTTCCTTAAGTGATTTCTTACCTAAGTTACGTACTTTCATCATATCTTCTTCAGTTTTTTGTGTGAGTTCATCGACGGTATGAATGCCTGCACGTTTCAAACAATTGTAGCTTCGAACTGATAAGTCTAAATCTTCAATTTGCATTTCTAAAATTTGAGAGTTTTGTTCGGACTCTCTTTCAACCATGTATTCTTCTTCTTGTGCTTTTTCTGAAAGTTCAACAATGACTTCAAGCTGGTTTATAAGCATTTTAGAAGCAATTCCCATTGCTTCTTTTGGCGTTAAACTACCGTTTGTTTCTAAATCAATGGTAAGTTTATCCAAATCAGCTGTTTCATCATCTCGTGTTTTATCCACGGTGTATTGTACTCTTTGAACCGGGGTATAAATACTGTCTATTGGAATGACTCCAACGACTCTATTGAATTTTTTGTTTCTCTCTGCACTCACATAACCGATGCCACGACGTGCAGTCATTTCCATACGGAAAGACCCTTTAGTGATTGTCGCGATGTGTAGGTCTTCATTGATAATGGTTACATCGTTATCGTGAATAATGTCCTTCGCTGTTACTTTGCAAGGACCCTCTACGTTAATCTCTAGCTGTTTTTCTATATCAGAATCATCACTATCAATAGAGAGCACCACATCTTTTAAGTTAAGAACGATGGTTGTAATATCTTCAACCACACCTTCAATTGCTGAAAATTCATGTTGTACGCCATCGATTTTACAGTTAACAATGGCTGCGCCAGGCATGCTCGATAGCAATATTCTGCGCAACGAATTTCCAATAGTAATCCCATAGCCACGCTCTAGTGGACTGATTTCGAATATACCATGGAAGTCATCGGTTTCAACTATTTTTGTATTCGGCTTTTCGAATTTTAAATCTTTCAATTGAACAACCTCCCTTGTTTATA
>SKIY01000065.1 GCA_007116205.1 Candidatus Izemoplasma sp.
GTGATCTAATAAATCCATATTGGCTTCAAAAAGACTTTCAATCGTTCCTACATCCCGGAAATAACCGTTAAACAAATAGCCATAAACACGATAATTCTCACGTAATGCCTTAGGAATAATGTCTCTTCCAAAATCATTTTCCTCAAAGCGTTCACTCCCTAAAATACGTTCTAAAACCTCGGTTTTAAACACATATATGCCCATCGATGCAAAATCACTTTTAGGGATGCTGGGTTTTTCTTCAAACTCTAATACCGCTCCATGTTCATCTGTCGATAAAATGCCATACCGCGATAAATCATCGTCTGGTTTAAACATCGCGACCGTAATATCAGCACCTTTTTGTTCGTGTCTTTTTATAAGCTGTGTATAATCCATTTTATAAACATGGTCTCCCGATAAAATCAAAACATGTTCAGGACTGTAACCATTCACAAAATGGATGTGTTGTTGAATGGCATGAGCCGTACCGTTTTGCCATTTTTCGCCTTCATAACTCGTGTACGGTGTAAGAAAATGCACGCCCCCATCTGACACATCCAAATCCCAACTACTCCCTCTTTGGATGTATTGCATTAACGCATGTGGTTCATATTGCGTTACGATCCCTACGGTGTCAATTAAAGCGTGGGCGAGGTTGCTTAGGACAAAATCAATGAGTTTGTATTTCCCACCAAAAGTCACCGCTGGTTTAGCGGTGTGTTTTGTGATGGCTCCTAATCTTGTGCCTCTTCCCCCAACGAGCACCATCGCTACAACGCGTTTTTTCATCTAATCACTCCATTTTAAAATGGTAACACTTAACGGCGACAACGTCATCGATATTTTTTGTTCATAACTATGTTTCGCTGCGTTTTCGGTTTTCAGTGGTAATCCGTTATAAATATTTGACCCACCATAAGCGTGTTTATCACTGTTCAGTATTTCAGTATATGTCCCTGGCATCGGAACACCAATATCATAATGATGATGCACATTTGGTGTCAAATTCAACACCACAACCAAATGGTTTTTACGGTCCTTTGCAAAGCGCACATAACTTAATACACTTTGTTCGTTATTATGCGCATCAATCCATGCAAATCCTTCTGGGTCGTGGTCGAGTTCATGGAGCGCAGCTTCTTGCTGCACCAACCACTTAAAATCACGATTAAAGCGGTGGAATGAATCATGCATTGGATATTTCAGTAAATGCCAGTCGAGTTCTGTATAATCTTTCCATTCATGCATTTGCCCAAACTCAGTTCCCATAAACAAAAGTTTTTTTCCAGGGTGGGTGTAAAAGTAGCCTAAGTAAGCGCGCGCATTTGCAAATTTCTGCCAGTAATCACCTGGCATTTTATCCACCAAAGCCCGCTTCGTATGGACAAACTCATCGTGAGATAACGGTAATACAAAATTCTCAAAAAATGCATAATGTAAAGAAAACGTCAACGCATTGTGATGGTGTTTTCGATAAATTGGATCTTTTTCAAAATATTTCAATGTATCGTTCATCCACCCCATATTCCACTTATAATTAAATCCTAAACCCCCGTGTTCGATAGGGTGTGTAACTTTCGGATACGCCGTTGAGTCTTCCGCTATTAACAAGGCTTTATCATTTTCAGCAAAAACCCGCTGAGACAGTTTACGTAAAAAATCGATTCCGCCTTCATTAACACCGTGTTGCGCATTACCTAAGTAGTATATTATATTTGAAACCGCATCGACACGAAATCCGTCGACATGAAATTTTTTCATCCAAAATAATGCATTTGATATAAGAAAACTGCGTGTTTCATTTCGGCCTAAATCTAAGTTAACAGTTCCCCACCCAGTGTTTTCACGAATAAAAGGATCGCGATATTCATAAAGCGGTTGTCCGTCAAACATGTAAAGGCCATGGGCATCTTTACAAATATGACCTGGAACCCAATCTAAAATGACGCCAAGTCCTGCTTGGTGACATTGATCGACAAAGTACATAAAATCTTTTGGCACACCATAGCGTGAAGTCGCGCTATAATACCCAGTCCCTTGATACCCCCAAGATTGATCGAGTGGGTGTTCCACAATCGGTAAAACTTCGATGTGTGTATAGCCATGATCTTTCACATAAGGGATGAGCAAGTCAACCAGTTCACTATACGTGTGAAAACTACCATCAGGTTTTTGCATCCAAGTTCCTAAATGCACCTCATAAATCGTGACTGCTCGATCAAATGGTTGCTTTAAATTATAGTAATATTCTTGATCATGCCACTCATAGCCCTCTAGTTGATATACCTTTGATACAGTGTCAGGTCTTTCCGCACTGAAAAAAGCATAAGGGTCACTTTTGTAAAGTGTCCGTCCATCATGGGTTTCAATTTGATATTTGTATGCTTTCCACTCCAAATTTTGAGGAATTTCAATACGCCAAACACCGGCGTCATCAATCCGTGTCATTTGATGCATCCATGCTTGATAATCATTAAATTCACCAACAACACTGACCGCTTTAGCGTGTGGTGCATATACGGTAAACTGCGTTGCAGTCACTTCATTATTACCATTTTTTAATAAATGGGCACCAAAATGTTGATAAGCATCAATTAATTCGCCACGATGGAAATAATAAAGCGTATCACGATCAAACTTCTTCATCAGATTCCCTCTTCTCTATAGCGTTTTTTATTGTTTCGTAGGTATACCCTTGACGTAGTAATGCGGCAATGCATTTTTGTTTTTCTTTATAATCAGATACATTGTAACGCCTTAAATACTTTTCGATCACACGATCGATTAAAATGAACTCATCAACGAATTTTTGTTGTCGCATAACTTCATCTATCGTCGCTTCAATTACCGGTCGTGAAAAGCCACGTTGATATGCTTTTTGAAAGAGTTTTTGTTGCTGCGCAGCGCGTGGGATATTTTGCATCGATGGCACGGTTTTTTCAAGATATTTTTTACACTTACTTGCTTCAATCGTATCGGTATATGCTTTTAAAGCCTGCTCGATTAAGGAAGCTTGATATCCCTCTTTTTGAAGTTTTTGCTTTAATAGTTGAGGACCTTTATCCTCAAACTCGATAAAGTCTTCCACAAGCATTTTTAATGCTTTTGCTTCGTCAATATATTTGGCTGCTTTTAATGCTTCGATGACCCGTTTTTGAATCCCTTTACTAATCGCTGCTTTTTGCATCGCTTCCGCAATTTTTTTAGGGGTATACATTTTATAGCTAAGTTTGCTTAATGCAAACGCATACGCATGATGAAATCGGTCATCCGTTTGCAAAGATTTCCAAGTGGTTTGATCAAACGAAGAATGTTGCATTAAACGGTATTTAATGACTGTTTCTTGATGGACAATGAGACAGTCTTTTTGATCTTTGTCTTCAATATAAATCTCGTATGTCGTTTTTGTTTTTGGCTTAATTTCAACTACTTTAATCATTGATACTATCCTTAATATATTGGAGTGCTGCTTGTAATTGATCGTCGTTTACTGGGTCTTCTCGGTAAGCAAGCAACCATTGTGATAACGCATTAGCGGTAACTTGATTCAATACGCCTGTATTGCTTAATTGTTGATCGACTTGAAACGCACGCAAGGCGGTTTCAGTATCATTATCAAAATAGCCATCATTACGGACATTAGCACCGATGAGATTAAGTATTGTCTGCATTAAAGCAATTTTTTCATCCACCATATCGTGTTCATACACTTCATCTGCTTTTACATAAAGGAGCGGTATTTGAAAGGCTTCGCCCTCTTCAACGATGATGCTTGGTTCAAACCCCGGTGTCTCTGATGCGCGGTCTATCCAGTTTCCATTACTTGTGAGCCAAATACCTGTCGTAATAGTCAAAAAGTGATCAGATACGGATTGCAATGGTCTCCCGGTTTGATGCGTTCCTTTACCATACGTAGTCACACCAAATACATCATAACCACCTTTTTCATGCATAGCCGCCGCAAACACTTCTGAAGCGCTCGCACTAAACGCGTTCACAATAACGGCTATGGGATATGGTTTTGTGTTTTCTCCATCGCCGTATTCAGCGGCTTCAAATTTCGATCGTGACTGCCATATTTCTCTTGTGAAAAGCGGGGTATCATCACGAACTAAAAAGACATCTAAAATATCAACCAACGTGGTTAAAAAGCCCCCGCCATTATTTCTTACATCGATGAGTAATCCTTGTAGTCCTTCTGCTTCAAAATCCTCTAACATATCGATAAATAAATCCGCAGTATTTTCATTGAAACTTCGTATTTCAATTAAGACAACTTCATCATCTAACCATCTACCAACCACGGAAGGTCTATCAATTTCTCGCCGTGTTAGCGTTACAAAAATCGTTTCATCTAAACCGGGACGGTAATACCCCAGCTCTAAGGTCGTCCCAACTTCACCAGCAATTACACCAATCGTTTCATCAAATGACTTATTGGTATAATCCACCCCATCAACATGGGTAATAATGTCCCCGTTCATTAACCCGGCCTCCTCAGCGGGTGACCCGGGAAAAGTGCTTGTTACTACAACCGCTTCGTCGGCATTTAACACCGTTACCCCAATCCCAACAAAGTTCTCTTGTTGGGATTCTTGATATCTAGCATACGCCTCTGCATCGCGATAAATCGTAAAAGGATCATCTAAAGAATCAATCATCCCTTGAATCGCACCTTCCCACAGTTGGCTTTCAGAGGGTTGGGTGTAGTGATCTTGATGCAACCGGTAAAAGACTTCATTAAAAACAGTATTATCATACGTTGCACTTGGTGGCATGCGATAAAGTCCAAGTACAAACGCTGTTAAAATACTTAACACAAAAAGGCCCACCGTAAAAACCCGCTTTGATGTATTGGGTTTAAAAGTATTGTTATTTTGTTTTTCTTCCATCATTTATTCATCCTCCATACGACTATCAAAATCGCCTTGAATTTCTGTAGCTGGATTTGCAAATACAAAAGCTTTAGGGTCGACCTCTGCAATAATGTTTCGAATCGTATAGTATTCAGCGCGGGTAATAACAGTAACAAGCATTGTTTTAGGATGTTTTGAGTAACCGCCTGATACCGGAACTAAACTGACCCCCCGTTGGACGGATTGATAAATTAAATCTTTAATTTCATCCGGTTTATCTGTAATTATTTGTACCGAACGTAACGCATTTGATCCAATCACAACAGTATCGGCAACTTTTCCTGCAATAACAACCGTTAATATTGCATACAGTCCGCCGGCAATCCCATTCGTTGCGTAAAACGCAATCATTCCTGAAAAAATGATAATGCCATCAACTGCGTAAATAGAAACACTAAGCGGTAACTTTAGCTTTTTGTTTAAGATTTTAATCGGAATATCTGTTCCTCCGCTTGTGCCCCCGAAACGAATCACATATCCAAATCCAAGTCCCATTAAAAACCCACCAAAAGCAACCGCAATAATTTCATCATCAGGCAATGTTAAGATTGGTGAAAACACTTCTAATATAAATAAAAAGACAGGAAACATAATCGAACCATAAATGCTTCGGTAAAATGACTTCCAGCCTAAAAAGGCCCAACCTAAAAGCAATAATACAATATTTAAAACAAACACAACTAAAGAAATCGGCACATCGAGTAATTCATGAAACAATAACCCTACACCGCTCACACCACCGATGACTAAATTAAACGGCGCAATAAAATAATAAAACCCAGCAACCATTAAAAATATCCCGACAGTAATCATCGTATAGCGCTTAGTATGCGTAATCGTGTTAAGTGGTTTCATCGAGGAGTTCCCCTTTAGCTAGTTGTTTTAAGTATGCAGAAATAAACATATCCAAATCACCATCTAAGACTTTTTGTACATTGCCTGTTTCAATATTTGTACGGTGGTCTTTAACCATCGAATACGGATGCATGACATACGAACGAATTTGTGAACCGAAAGCATTGCTCAACCCGACATTTTTCATGCTTTGAATGGTCTCTTGTTGTTCTTGCAGTTTTAGCTGATACAGTTTGCCGCGTAATATTTGCATGGCTTTCGCACGGTTTTTTATTTGAGAACGCTCATTTTGACAGGTGACCGTTAGCTTCGTTGGTAAATGGGTTATACGTACAGCTGAATCAGTGGTATTAACACTTTGTCCACCAGCGCCACTGGAACGATACGTATCAATTTTTAAATCGCCTTCTTGAATATCAATATCAATTGTATCATCAATTTCTGGAATCGTATTAATACTCGCAAACGACGTATGCCGGCGTCCTGAAGCATCAAAAGGAGAAATGCGTACCAAACGATGTACCCCTGCCTCAGCTTTCAAATACCCAAACGCATGTGCCCCACTCACTGTGAATGTCACACTTTTGATGCCTGCTTCTACACCATCTTGATAATCAACGAGTTCAATTGAAAAGTTTTGTTGTTCGGCGTAACGTGTAATCATTCTATAAAGCATCAATGCCCAATCTTGTGACTCCGTTCCACCAGCACCTGGATGGATTTCTACAATCGCATTGAGGTGATCATATGACTCCGATAAATATAAACTGATCTCAAATTTTTCTAATGTTTTTTCAAACAAAGCAACATCCTTTTCTAATGATTCAACCGCTTCGTCCATACTTAAAAGCTCATCAGCAATTTTTAAATTTTCTAACATATCTTGCAACTGCTCATACCGTGTTATCTTATTTTTGTAAAGCTTTAACTCAGCAATGATTTTATTGGCTTTTTCATGGTTATCCCAAAACCCTTGTTCGTAGGTAAGTCGCTCAAGTTTTTCAATGGTTTCATTAAGATTTTCAATGTCTAAAAGCCCTTCTAATTCTATGAGGGTCTTTTCAAATAATGCGATTTTTTGTTGTAATTCTACTTGTTCCATATGTTTTATGTCCTTTACTTTTAGTCGTCTGTCGAATAGCACAAAGACTCAAGATAATCTTGAGTCTAATGCTTACCGCCCATGGCAGTGTTTATATTTTTTTCCACTACCGCAAGGACATGGGTCATTACGCCCAATTTTTGTCGTACGGCGTGGTTTTCTTTTTTCTGGTGCATCTTTTCCTGAAGATGTTGAGATTGGTTTGGCAACTTGAACGCGTTTTACTTGATCGCGAATCACCGCTCGAAGGGCATAACGCGTTACATCGTTTTCGATTGAAACAATGAGTTCTTCAAACATTTGAAACCCTACTTCTTGATATTCGCGAAGAGGATTTTGTTGTGCATAAGAACGCAGTGAAATACTTTGTCTTAGTTCACTCATTTGATCAATGTGCTGTACCCAATACGTATCGACAACACGCAACATCATTGCTTTAAAGAATTCATTATATTTCTCTTCTCCAAATGATTTGCGCTTTTGCCCTAACTGATGATCAATGGCATCATGCAAATAGGCTTTCATCTCTGCAGGATTCGTTTTAAAATCTGCTTTTTTCAAGGCATCGATATGAAAGACATTACCGTTTAAGGTATCAAACAAGCGATCAATCTCCACCGTTGGCTTTTTCTTATCAAGGTCGATGTGTTGGTCTACCATGCGCTCTATTTGGCGATGTACAATTGCTTCACCGATATCTGTAACACTGTCTTTCAGTAAAATATCTCGGCGTTGTGCGTAAATAACTTCCCGTTGTTTACGTAAAACTTCATCGTATTGTAAAACCGTTTTACGACGGTCAAAGTTATTCCCCTCAATTTGTTTTTGCGCGCGCTTAATAAACCTTGAGAAAATACCGTAATCAATCGGTTTTTCAGCGTTTTCACCTTTCCCACCTGTCAACATTTCTATACGGCGTTTAAAGGAATCTCCACCAAAGCGCTTTAATAAGTCATCTTCAGCCGATAAAAAGAACCTTGAAAATCCTGGGTCTCCTTGTCGTCCACTACGACCACGGAGCTGGTTATCAATCCGTCTTGATTCATGTCTCTCTGTACCAATCACTGCTAAACCACCGAGTTCTACAACACCAGGGCCTAACTTAATATCGGTCCCGCGTCCAGCCATATTGGTCGCAATCGTTACAGAACCTTTCTTCCCAGCATCTTCAATGATTTGGGCTTCACGTTCATGCTGTTTTGCATTTAAAACGTCATGTTTAACGCCTCTGCGTTTTAATAATCGACTTAACAGCTCACTGCTTTCAATTGAGATCGTTCCGACTAGCATCGGTTGACCCCGTTCATAGCGGGCTTTTATTTCATCAGCAATCGCATTATATTTAGCTTTCATAGTCGCGAAGATCACATCGTTTGCATCATCACGAATAAC
>SKIY01000082.1 GCA_007116205.1 Candidatus Izemoplasma sp.
AAAATTCGTGATCTTCATCTAAATGTTCCATATCATCAACAATTTGTGCGAGCTTGCGAATACCGGACTCGGTAATGTTGCGTGCACAAAGTTGCACGGACAAACTGTCGAGGGCGCGACGAATCTCTAAAAGCTCTAAATAGTCTGTGTTATGTAAAAGGGTTGGCGTAAAAACCGATAAATAGTTATCGCTTGAGGGTTTATTCACATAGGTTCCGCCACCTTTTTTCTTACTAACTAAACCAATGGCACTGAGCTTTTCAATTCCAGCACGGACGGATACACGACTAACCCCTAATATTTCACATAGTTTTGCTTCACTTGGTAATCGCTCACCTGGTTTAATTTCACTACTTATAACAAGCTCTTCGATGTAATCATAAACCAATTGGGTTTTACTTTTTTTCTTCATATCAGCACCTCCGAATGCTATTATAGCACATTTTATTTTATTAGAAAAGAAGTTATAATACAACTTAAACGCAAAAAATAAAAACCTCTTAGAGGCTTTTATTCTTCATCGTTATTTATTTTACAAGTATCTACTCCCAATAACCGATACAATCCACACCACGACACTGCGGCTGTAAAAGCAAGTATTGCAGCGGGGATGAGTAACCACCAAAAAGGATCTTGGAAGATAGCGGCAATTACAACTAAAATAATTGCAATAATATACCGAATTGACTGATCAAGTTTCCCAACATTTTTACGCATAAAATAGCCTCACTTTCTTAAAAGTTTTTTATTTTATTTGCATTGCTGCAATTAATAACGGATCGTAAACTGGTGAATATGGCGGAGCATAAGCCAAATCTAGTTGCGCAAATACATCTGAAGTCATTTTTTGTTGTATCGCTACGGCAATAATATTAATGCGTGTTCCAACACTTTCTTTTCCAAACATTTGTGCGCCTAAAAGCTGTTTTGTTTGAGGGTTAAAAAGGAGTTTAACTTCTACTATTTCAGCGCCTTGATAATAGCCTGCCTTGTCTTTCGCTTTGACATGGACACTGTCACAAGGAATATCATATTGTTTGCACTCCGCCTCACTTAACCCTGCTTTTGCGTAGGTTTGGTCAAAAACTTTGAGAACACTAGAGCCAATCACCCCAGCAAACGCCAGCTTATTCCCGGCAATATTTTCCGCAATCACCCGACCCGCTTTATTCGCATGGGTGCCAAGCGGTACATAAGCCAATCCATCATAAAGCTGGTGTGGATAAGCTACACAATCCCCTGCGGCGTATATCGAAGATGCAGTGGTTTCCATGTTGCTATTGACAACAATGGCACCGTTTTTTATCCGCTTTATAGCCGTATCTTCTAAAAATTTTGTATTTGGTCTAATCCCAATGGCTTCAATAACCAAATCTACACCATAAGTATTTTTATTTGTTACGACATGGGTAACGGCGTTATCACCTTGATACCCTTTTACAGTTTCATCAAGTTTAATCATAACCCCGTTTTCTTCACATGTTTTTTTCGCATTTTTAGCGATCATTTCATCAAAAATCGGTAAAAGATTTTTTTCGCGTTCAATGATTAATACATCTTTTCCAATGGCGCGGATATTGTCAGCAACTTCTAAACCAATATAGCCACCACCAATAATAGCAACCTTTTGAACGCGTTCTTGATCTAAAGCAGCTTTTAACTGTTTAACATCTTCTAAACTGTTTAACACATGAATACCGTTTAAATGACTATTCTCTACAGGTAACCGAATGGCACTGGCACCAGTAGCAATAATCAGTTTATCGTAGCGCACTTTTTTAGTCTTAGATTGATGTTTCACCGTGACTGATTGTGTTTTTGGATCTACCGCAACAACTTCGTGTTCTAAAAACACATTAATCGCCATATTTTTGAAGTCTGCGGCGGTTTTCGCAATCAAGTCATCAACATGCTCAACAAGTCCCGATAAGTAATAAGGCATACCACAAGCCCCATAACTTAAATCACGACCTTTTTCAAAAACGGTAATATTTACAGATGGATCTAACCGTTTTAACTTACTCGCAGCACTCATACCAGCGGCAACACCGCCAATCACAATAACGTCCATATTATCCCTACTTTCACCTTCATTTTATCACACTACTTAACATTGTCCACTGAATATGCGGATAGGTCTAACGCTTTTTTTAAGCGTACATCTTTAATAGTATACGTTGCTTTTCCTGAGGAGGATAAAATATGGACATGCAGCGATGCGAACTGTTTCCATTTTTGAAATGGTGCTTGTGTGACATCGACTGATTGAACTCTCGCTTTATCGATAAACACTGTCGACCGAGCAATCCGTCGAAACCTAAATACCAGGCTATCTTCAGTATCTAAAACCCCTGCATCTTTATACTTTAAAAACCCTAGCAGTAACGACAAAGGTAGTGCAAAGAGTGCATATAAAAATACAGTATTATAAAAACTGAATGCCAACGGAATCAAATAAACACCCATCGCGCGAAACAAATACCGCTTACAAGCTTTTTTGTCTAAAGGTTCTAACGATGCCTCTGGCAGTTTTTTTGCCAACAACGCTTGCACATAATCATGGGCTTTATAACGCTTTAACAAAGGAAATAAACTGGTTCTTGATTGATCGCGGTAATTAACCCCACCAGCAATATCAACATCAATCGTAAGCAGCTTAAAGGGTTGCCGTAACAACCCCTCCACAAAAATAATGGATTGGATTCGATGCGCTTTAAAGGTTAAAGTTTTAACCTTTAACAACCCACGCGTGATTGTTAACGCGTCTTCTTTTTTTTGTAAGGTGAACTGGCCAAAACGCACTAAATATTGAACAATTGATACCAACCACGCCAACAAAATAAACAACGCGGCTCCAATGACCAACAGCCCTACCCCTGTTGAAAAAAACCACCCATATATCGTATCCGTGATCCGCTCTGGCAAATACCAAACAATCTGTGTGAAGAAAAACGTTAACGCAGAAAGTATAAACCCGATACTCCCACTCGTCAAAGCCGCCACTAAAAGCACACTGTATGCTGCATGATAACTATAATCAAACGATAAAACCTCTGAGTTGGTTTCAAAGAACTGTTTCAGTTTAATCGCTTGATCTTTATGAAGCGCCGCTAAAGAAAACTCCGCTTCTTTCACACTGCCCGCCGTTTCGATATGAACACTCGATAAAGAAAACAAGCGGTGCAACACCCCTTTTTCTAAATTGACGCTTTGAACGCGGGCCTTTTTTAAAACACGTTCTTTTTTAACAAAAATCCCACTGCGCACAGTTAGACTATCTGTTTCAAAACTATACGTATAAAACACCCATCGCAAAATCCCCACCATAGCACTGAGTACAGTGAACGCTAAAGGCGTCCAAAGAGAAAAGCCTTGGAGTGACCCCTCGCCCACGGCACTTAACACAAAAATAATAATAAAGGGAAAAATAAATGTTTTAATCGTATCAATGATTTCATAAAAAATCATTAAAGGGTGTTGACGATAACGCTTAGACATCTTCATCACGCACTTTAGCAATGGCACTAATCGATTGTGCCAGTTCAAAAGCCGTCGCTGCTTTTAAGGCTGGAATTTTATGCACAGTCCCTGCCGTTGTAATCGTGAGCGTTGCTAAATCATAAATCCGCATAATTGGTCCATGTTCAGTATCGATATGCTGAATACGCGCCATCGGAATGCGCGATCTTTTAATGATGATTAATCCTGACTGAATTAAAATCGCATCATCTAAAAAGGTGTAACTCCAAATCCGCATCCGAATATTTGGAATGATGAAGCAGTTAATAAGGAGTCTAATAATAACCAAGCTCAGTAAAACCATGGCTGGCCACAGTGGTAATGACCACCAAAGCAACGTCCCAATACCATAAAAAATAAGCAAAGCCAGTTCAATAAAAAATTCTATTAAGGCGTTAATCCGCCACACGTTTATTGCTTTTTTATCAATTCGTTCATTTAACTGTAAAGTCATCGCACCTCACCTCAGCTTCATTATAGCTTAAACACAACAATAAAAAAACCCCTTAATTAAGGGGTTTATTGAAATTGATTGGTATAGAGTTTGTAATAGAGACCGCGCTTTTTAATTAAAGCTTCATGCGTTCCCTCTTCCATTATTTTTCCATGTTCTAATACCAATATTTTATCGGCATTTACAATGGTTGATAAACGATGCGCAATGACAAACGTTGTCCGTCCTTCCATGACAGTTTCAATCGCATGTTGAATGACTTTTTCGGTTTGCGTATCGACAGAACTCGTCGCTTCATCTAAAATTAAAATTCGTGGATTCGCAATTAATGCACGCGCAAAACTAATCAGCTGTTTTTGACCAACACTTAAACGCGCACCACCTTCGCCAACCTCAGTTTGATAGCCGTGTTCAAAGGTTTTAATAAACGCATCTGCTTCTACCATTTTAGCGGCTGCTACGACTGCTTCATCGGTCGCGTCTAAACGCCCATAACGAATATTTTCCATAATCGTACCACTAAACAAATGTGGTGATTGAAGCACATAGCCAAGCTTATCATGTAACCATCCTACAGAGCGATCATTCATCGGTAAACCATCAACCAATATTTCGCCACCTGTCGGTTCGTAAAAACGGCAAATCAAGTTCACAATCGTACTCTTCCCTGCCCCCGTATGACCGACAAGCGCAACGCTTTGACCGCGATGAACTTTAAGATTGAAATTTTTCAGTACCTGTTCACCTTTTTTGTATTTGAAGCTAACATCCCGGAATTCAACATCCCCTTGCAATGGTTCCCAATTATCTTTTTTAGGTGAATGGAATGTTCCGTACTTTTCAATAACTTCTTGGCGGTCGGTAATATCGACTTCTTGTTCAATTAATGACATCACGCGTTCTGCAGAGGCTTGTGCTTGCTGAAAGCGTGCTAAAATCGTGGCTAACATCATGACAGGTTCAAAAAACTGTCCAACATAACTAACGAATACATAAAGCATCCCAACCGTAAACAAATCGTTGGTATTAGCTTCTAATCCGCCAAAGTAAAACACAAAGGCTGTCGCGATACTCGCAATAAACAAAATCGTTGGAAAATATAACCCCGCAAATACCGCAGCACGAATTGAGTGGTCTTTCATAGTATGCGTCAATCGATCAAAATCACGGTAATTACTTTCTTCTAATACCAATGTCTTCGTCGTTTTAGCGCCCGTAATACCTTCATTGAAAGCGCCCGTGATTTTAGAGTTTTGTTTACGTATATTACGGAATGCTTTTAAAATCCGTTTCCGGAAATAAATACTAACATACACCAACACCGGTAAAATGCTTAACGTAATCACAGCCAGCTTAAAATTAATAATCAACATGACAATTGAAATCCCAATCATCATTAAAAGGCCCCAAGATAGATCAATCAAGCCCCACGATAAAATATCACTTAAGTTTCGTGAGTCGCTCGTCATTCTTGCCATAATCCATCCTACAGGTGTACGATCATAATAAACAAATGGCAGTTCTTGAAGTTTCGTGAAGGCATCTTTTCGAATTGAAAATGCCAGCTCTACTTGAATCTTTCCAGCGTTATAAATGAAAGTAAACACTAAAATCGAAATTAAAATAACGTAAATGACAAACATCCCGATAAATACAGGTAAAAGCCTAAACGAATTGGCTTCAATAATATGATCGATCGCAAAGCGATTAATCAACGGATAAGCAACATCTAAGATAGCCAACCCAACCACCGCAATAAAGCCAATTAAGAAATACTTTTTCAATGGCTTCATATAACGGAAAATCTTTTTCCATACCGCAAAATCAAACGATGTATCGGTATAAGACTCTTCTTCAAAATAACTCATTTAGTTCCCACCTTTCTTATGGCGTTTTTGAAAGTCATAGGCGATAGAACTTTGTATATCCCACAGTTCAGCATAAAGACCATCGCTTGCAAGCAACGACTCATGGTTTCCTGCTTCTACAATTTCACCTTCATCTAAAACAATAATTTTATCTGCTTCTTTCGCAGTAACAATACGATGCGTAATGATAAACACCGTGGTATTTTTCCAATAACTGCTTAACGCACGACGTATTTGAATATCTGTTTCTGTATCAACCGCACTTAAAGAATCATCAAAGATGAGTACAGGTTTATTATCTAAAAGCATCCTAGCAATCGCAACACGTTGTTTTTGTCCACCTGACAATGTAACGCCGCGTTCACCGACTAACGTATCATACCCAGCCTCAAAACCAACGATATCATCATGTACACGTGCGATGGATGCAGCTTTAAAGATTTTATCACGATCGGCTTCTTGATCCATAATACCAATGTTCGCAAAAATCGAACGGGAATAAAGGAATGGCTCCTGTAAAATAATCCCCACCTGTTTACGTAAATGCTTCTTATTAATATCTTTAATATCAACACCATCAAACGTAATCGAACCAGACTGGTTTTCTAACAACCGGACCATAAGATTAATTAACGTACTCTTCCCACTACCCGTTTTACCAACAATCGCAATTGTTTCACCTTTATCAACTGTAAAACTGACGTTTTTAAGCAGCGGTTTATCATCGTCATCAAACTGAAAACTTACATTATTAAAAGCCACAGCCCCTTGAATGTCTGGTGTTTTTGAAGCATCGCCTTCATGTTCTGAAGGTTGATTGATAATTTCATCAATACGATCTAAAGCAACCGTCGTTTTCCCAAAGTCACCAATAATACGTCCTAATTGACGCAGTGGCCAAACAATCATCCCAACAAACGCTAAAAAGGCAATAAACTCCCCTGCACCCATACCGCCAGTTAAAGTGAAATACACACCAAACGACGCAGTAAGCGCATATTGAATAAAGATTATAAAATCGGTTGCGCTCCAAAAGACAGCCATCAGCTTCAACAACGTAAACGATTCATTACGGAACACTTTTGATGTTTTATCGAACTTGTCCATTTCAAAGTGTTCATTTGCAAAGGCTTTAACGACGCGAATACCTGTGACGTTTTCTTGTAAAGTCGTCGTCATAGTCGCTTCCGCTTCTTCAACACGTTTAAATATCTTTTTAACATAGATGAAATAAATAAATGCAGATGAAAAAACAATCGGTGCGGTAATCAATGTAATTAACGTTAACTGAACATGCATGCGTGACATTTGATACACTGCAAAAGATATTAAGAAAATTAATCGCATTACTTCAATTAATTGTTCTGATATAAACATTCTAAACGTATCAACATCAGTTGTTGAACGTTGAATCAAATCGCCCGTTTCAGCTTTCGAGTGGTAACTAAACGAAAGATTTTGTAGTTTATTATAAATCGTATTACGCATATTGTAAGCAACGCGCTCAGCAAATA
The DNA here is from genome assembly GCA_007116205.1 of Candidatus Izemoplasma sp. GTDB lineage: Bacteria > Bacillota_I > Bacilli_A > Izemoplasmatales > Izemoplasmataceae > SLQR01. The sequence goes on from SKIY01000082.1 coordinate 7,356, forward strand.
CCGATGTTAACACGCGGTGCACAAAAATAAATATTACGCGAATAAATGTAAACGCAATCGAAAAAATTGCCACAAGCAATAAAGATTGGCGGATCGTGTCGCCTTCGATTAACCGTTGAATAAATTGTGGTAAAGCAGAAGGTTCACCTTTAAAAATCGCATCCACGATGTGTTGAATAAACAGTGGTGTTAGCGTTCTAAAATACTGTAGCGTAAATAAAACACCTACAGCGAATAAATATAAATAAAGATGTCCTTTCATCCATTTTGAAAATTGTTTGTATCGTTTCATGTTGATAGCCTCCGTTGTCTGTTATTAATTCAATAAAAAAAGTACCCCCATCTCACGATAAAAGGGTACTTAAATAAACGTTTATTTAAAGATACGTAAATTTAAAATTTTACCTGTGATGGCTCCATACAAAAAAGTTGTGTAATTACTACACGTCCAAATACTTGTGGTTGACGTAATTTAATCATGGCCATCACTCCTTAACAAAAGTTCATATTGAGTTTAGCATAGCTTTATAAAAATGTAAATAATTAATTTAAAAAAGATTACAAATTAGCGAATTTCATTATCTTTTGGATAATTTTCAGGTGGTTCGAGTAAACGATCTGGGTTTTCAATGTACTTCATCAACTGTTTAATCACCCGTGCAAAATAGTACCCATCACAGATGCGTTCATCAACCGTAATTTTAATATCCATTTGTTTTACTTTACTAACCGTAGCATCACCGTTTAAAACTACATTGCGACGCTTCGTTCCAAACGCAGCAAAAAAGCTTGTTGTTCCGAAATCATAAATATGATGATAAATGGGCTGAATCCCAATACTACCAAGGTCAGTCACAAAAGCACTCGTATGAAATGGTGACGCTTTTACAATAAATTTTGGCAACAATCGGTGATTATCTAAAAAATTTACTAAGCCAACCGTAAACCGAAACAAAAATCCTGGTAAAATATTTAAAAACCTTGCGGCTTTATCAGCACGGTTTTTCTCTTCCGCTATCTTGTTTTTCACAATCGCATCATTGACTTTATTTACGACATCAATCAATGTTTCTTTAGGATCGAAATCAAGCTTTAAGACGGTTTCAGGGGCATCGAGTTCCATCGCCTTTTTTATCGCAAAACTATAAGAGATGGTTTTACGCGCATACACTTTTCTCCCCTTAACAAAACGGTTTGCTTTAGGGTAATCAACCATAGTTCTCAACATTGCTGCCAAGACAACGTGTAAGAAAATAATACGGTGTCCTTTCTTTCGTAAATCCTTAATAACTTGATCACTGTGATTTAATGTTACAGTATCCGTAAAAAATACCTGCGCGTCGTAACGCTTAGGCATAATATAAGGAATCGCACGCAAGATTGGATCTTTATGTTTTATGCGATAACCATCATTTCGGTCTTTGAATAATCGTCCCACGATAATCCCTCCAAATCTAACTACTATTATACACTATAGTCATAAAAAACCCACACCAATTATTGATGTGGGAGAAAAAATTATGCTTCAAACTGTGCTTGATACAGTTTGTGATAAAATCCTCTGGCTTTTAATAACGACGCATGCGTCCCTTGTTCAATGAGTTGTCCGTTATGGATAACCAAAATTTTTGTCGCTTTTTGAATCGTTTGTAGACGATGCGCAATGACAATACTTGTACGGTTTTCCATTAAGGTTTCCATACTTTCTTGGATTTTTGCTTCCGTGCGCGTATCAACATTTGAGGTGGCTTCATCCAATATTAATAAACTTGGATTTGATAATACCGTCCGAGCAATACTTATTAGCTGACGTTCTCCTTGTGAAAAGTTCTCGCCGCCTTCTTGAACGGTCGAGTCATAGCCATTTGGTAATTTTTCAATAAAGTCATGTGCATTTGCTTGTTTAGAAGCTTCAATAACGGCTTCTTTAGGGGCATTAAAATCACCGTAATGGATATTATCAAAGACTGTTCCTTTAAATAGTTTCGTATCTTGTAAAACAATACCTATGCGTTTTCTTAAGGCATCTTTATCTAAATCACGGATATCAACACCGTCAAGTTTAATCGCACCGGCATCAATATCATAAAACCGATTAATTAATTTAATCGTTGTTGTTTTCCCACCGCCTGTTGGTCCAACAATCGCAATAACTTCGCCCTGTTTTGCATCAAAACTAATGTCTCTTAAAACGGGGACACCCGCTTCATAAGCAAATTCAACATTTTCAAAAGTAATATGTCCTTCAAACGCATCAACATTTTTTTCACTATCACCAGCGTATTCACTTGGGGTATCAATCATTTCAAAGACTCGCTCAGCCCCGGCAATCCCTTGCATTAAAGCATTAAACATTTGGCTTAAGTTTGAAATAGGCATAATAAATTGTCTTGAATAAATACTAACCCCATTGATTTGTCCAATCGTAACACTTAACCAAGCCGGTGCGAATAAAAACATAATCGCGCCAACCGCAATAACCGTTAAGTAGATTAAATTATTCATAAAGTGAATAAAAGGCCACAAGATACCAGCATAAACTTGTGCTTTAAAACCCGCCTTACGCAATTTGTCGTTTTCGACACGAAATTCTTCTGTAAAAGCAGGCTCTTGATTGTATAGTTTTACCGTTTTTAACCCACTAATATTTTCTTCAATAATTCCATTTAAACTCGCTAAATGGATTTGCTGCTCTTTAAAGCCTTTACGTGTACGTTTCGATATAAAAATCGTAAACAAAATCATCATTGGTACAAATAATACTACAACAATAGACAAACTCCAACTTAAAATAAACATATAAACCAATGAACCGATTAACACAACCGAACTATTAATAACTTCTAATATTGTTTGACCCAATGAGGCATTAATCAGTTCTACATCATTTGAAAGCCGTGAAACAATATCACCTGATCCTTTATCATCATAATAAGAAATCGGCGCTTTCATTAAACTATCAAAAGCATCTTTACGTATTTTTTTAATAATACGTTGAGAAATACGCACCATAATAAACCGCGATAAAAAGCGAATAAAACTATTGATGAGTGCAATAATTAAAATAATGATAACGACGCGAACAATTTCACCATAAAGGCCCGGTAAAATATAATCATCAATTGCGTTAGAGAATAAATAAGGTATCGCTAGGTTTGCGGAAGTTGCGATAATAACAAATAATGCAGTTATAGCAATCCAAAACTTATAAACACCCATATACCCTAATAACCGTTTCACTGTCTCACGAATCTTTTTCGGTTTTTCAAAATGCATACCGGCTCCGCGTCTTCTACCGCCACCAGAAATAGCGGCTTTTTGCGGATCTTTATCATACAGTTCTAGCCCTGCTTTTTCCTTTAAGGCTTGCTTGTTTAACAGTTTAAACTTAGCCATTTTGTCCACCACCTATGTCAAGTTGACTTTTCGCAATCTCTTGGTAAACCGTACTTTCTTTCATCAAGACTTCATGACTACCAAACCCATCAACTTCACCGTGATTATTTAGTACTAGTATTTTATCCATTCGCCTTACCGAAGCCACTTTTTGTGAAATCATTAATAACGTTGGTCGGTAATCGAGCTTATCGATCGCAAGGAGTATTTTTCTTTCACTTGCAAGGTCAACGGCACTCGTTGCATCATCTAAAATTAGTATTTTAGGCTGACGAATTAAAGCCCGCGCAATCGATACACGTTGTTTTTGTCCGCCACTTAAATTCGTGCCTTTTGATTTTACTAAGTAATTAAAATACGCGTCTTGTTCCTTCGCAAAATCATAAATCAAAGCATCTTTCGCTGAGACTTCTAACGCTTCAAGCGAAGCCTTTTCGTTGCCCTGTAAAATATTGGTTCCTAATGACCCACTAAACAAAGTCGCTTGTTGGGTTACAAAACCAATTTGTTGGCGCAGTGTGGGAATATCTAATCGCGTTAAAGACTCCCCATCAAGATATATTTTTCCATGTTGGGGGTCATATAGTCTCGGAATTAGTGAAACTAGTGAACTTTTCCCACTTCCTGTAGACCCAATAATCCCAACTTTTTCACCAGGATTAATCGTCAGGTTTATGTTTTTAATAACCTTATTCCCTTGCTCCCCATATCCAAACGAAACCCCATCAAAGGTAATTGCACCTTTAAGCTTAATTTTTTTCCCATCAACAGGATTTTCTAAATCAATTTTAGCATTAAATATCTCATTGATCCGCGCAGCAGATACATCCGCTCTAGAAACAAAAATCATCATCATCGCAAACATCATTAATCCTACCAATATTTGCTGACTATACTGATTAAAAGCCATCAACAATCCAACACGTGGTCGACCATCAATAAAGAAAGCTTCTGTTCCTAACTCAAAATAGTGTGCACCAAATAACAAAATTAACGCCACACCTAAGTTGAAAATTAAGAAAATAACCGGTTCTGCAAACGCCAACACACTTTCAGCACTGGTATTTACTTTACGGTAGTTTTCATTCATTGTTTCAAACCGTTCAACTTCATGGGGTTGAGAAACAAAAGACTTAATTACTTGTGGGGCATTCGCGTTTTCTAATACGGTGTTATTTAAATCATCTAAAGCAGTTTGAACCCGCTTAAACCGTGGATACGCAAAGATCATAATAATTATAACCGTAACAATTAAAAGCGGCATCGTCACAAAAAACACTTGTGAAAGTTGAATGCTCGTTGTTAATGCAAGGACTAACCCAATCACAATCATCATCGGTGCGCGTATAATCATTCGCAACATCATCGTAAAAAACATCTGAACACGTACAATATCATTGGTCGCATTCGTGATTAAGCGACTCACTTTAAAATCATCAATATTTTTAAAAGATAACGTTTGAATCTTATTAAACAAATCTAACCGCAACTCAGCACTCGCGTGCTGTGATATATATTGCGACGTCCAAATATTTAAAAAGCCAGCGCCAATCCCTAAAAACGCCAATACTAACATCGCTAAACTTAAAACAACCACCATAGTAATATTTCTTGTAGCTAAAGCATCATCAATAATATATTGCATAATAAATGGAATAACAAAAGCTACCGCAACTTGAATAATCATCGCAAAAACAGCCCAAAACATCTGTTTTTTATACGGCAGTGCATACTTGAATAGTTTAAATATGTTTGTCATGTTTGCAAGTCTCCTTTATTCCTGCTTCAAAGGTATCAATCATCCAAAGATACTCACTGCGAGCATCCTCAAATTCCGTACGTTGATTAATCACCTTATGAATCAACTGAATTTTTAAATGGGCTAAATAATAATATAAATTCATAATACGCTGCGTCTTTAATCCCGTTAACATACTTGTATCTAACGTGGCAATAAACCGTTTATAAAACGTCTCTTTCCGCTTGCGATAATTATCGTAATCAATCGTAAACAACTGGTTATGTGAAAAAAACTTACTAATAACTTTCTGATGTTGTGATTCCTTAAAAAAAACATAATCTTTATCAAAAGCAAGCCTTAAATATGCAAAAAAAGCAATGTTTTTTCCTTGGACACGCTCCATAATTTCAGTTTCAAAAGCATGCATTGAAAGATCCGCTAAATGCGTAAAAACATCTTCTAAGTCTTTAAAGTATTGATAAAAACTCCCGCGCGGAATCCCTGCCTCACTAACAATATCAGACACAGATATTTTGGTTGGCAATTTTTCTAAAAAGACTTTTTTGATTGCGGCCATGATGTGTGCTCTTTTAACAGCTGATAAATTAAAAAAAGTTTGTTTTGGCAAAATACCACCCCATATGACAAAGTGTCACTTAATCGTCTAAAAAGAAAACCTACAAAAGTAGGTTTTTACTTTCTTAATGTTCCATCAGCACGATATAAATCGTACGTTAAATTATTATCTTTAGCAAAGTCAATCGCTTCTTTTTGCGTTGGGAAAACACGATGTGCGCGATCAGCGCCATCCGCAATGATTTGCCATCCTTTATCGTGCTTTTTAATCGCATATTTTGTATCTTCTTTTTGCGCTTTTGCTGCGTCTTTTTTCTCTTTAACTTCTATTTCTTTTTCAATACGCTCATCAACCTCTGGTTCTGCTTCAAGGTCAGTTCTCGGTGCCGGTTGAGGCGGTGTTTGTTCCGCATCGTGCGCAACGCTCATTTCTTTTAATTCTTTTTCTACGTCGTCGAGTGTGATGTTACTAGCCTCTTGTTCATCAATCTTGTTTGTAGTTGCTTTTTCTTCAGTTAACTTCTCTTCTCTTTTTTCTTCATTCGTCTTCTTTTTACCAAACAATTTTGCAAAGATATTCATATATTACACCCTCTTATATTTTTATAGTAAAACCTTCAAAATCAAAAATATAATAACATATATTGCGACGATTATCAATTTAAAGCGCTTTTAAATTGCATGAATCCACGTTATTTTCTAATAGTTTTTATACAAACATTTTCAGAAAGTGATTTATGAAAATAGTATCCTTGATAATATTTAACATTCATATCTTTAATAAAATTCAAATCATCTTCAGTTTCAACACCTTCGACAATAACTTCTAAACCAAAGGTTTCAGAAAGATTTATGATTGCTTTCACAATCTTTTGGTTGGCTTTGTTTTTTGTTATATCGGTAATAAAACTGCGATCAATTTTGATTTTGTCTAACTGATTTTGTGATAGTCTAATCATCGAAGAGTAGCCACTACCAAAATCATCAATAGCAACTTGGAACCCGTGTGCTTGCAATGTTTTTATAAAGTTCGCTTCTTTAGAAAAGTCTTCAGGTGAATAGGTTTCAGTAAATTCCACTGTAATCTTAGAGGGCTCAATCTCGTAAAGTTCTGCTTGTTCCACTATATAATCAATAAACGCTTTATTTTTAATTTCAGTGGTACTAATATTTACAGACATAAACTCAAGCGGACAATCAGCACTATCGAAACGTTTAAAAGCTTTGAACGACTCATTAACGACATAGCGATCTATTTCTTCAATCAAATGATATTTTTCAGCATAGGCAATAATTTCTTGCGGATAATACACTCTGTCCTTATGTTGAATGCGAATAAGCGACTCTAGCCCAACGATTTTCATCGTATTGCGTTCAATAATCGGTTGATACTCTAAAAAGAACTGCTTATCTTTTAAAGCATCTTTTATTAATCTGTACATCGAAAAAGCATCATGATTCTTACGTTTAATCGTACTCGAGTAATATACGATTTGATCTTTTCCTAACATTTTCGCTTCTTGTAAGGCCAGTTCACTTCTCAGTAAACAATCATTAAAACGGGGATTTTTCGCGTTGATCACATAACGACCAATCGATGTTGTTAACTTGATTGTATGAACACCAGCTTGATACGGTTCTTTTAAGGCCCCTAAAAGATTGTTAGAAAAATTATGATCGATATCAGCTTTACTTGGATATAACAGAATAAAGTGATCAGAATGCATGCGGTACACTGTGCCATAGGGCTCTACGATTGTTTTTAGTCTGCTAGCGACCTCATGTAATAGATTATTTGCTAACGTATGTCCTAACAAATCGTTATAGTTTTTAAAGTTATCAATGTTTAAATAATACATCGATACATCTTGATCAAAAGCAATCAAAATATTATTAAAATGTTCGCGTAAGTAATTAACGTTTTTTATTTCAGTTAACGCATCATCGTACAATAAGTTTCGGTAAAATTTAAGCGCTTTTTTGCGGTTGAATAAAACCACAAAAAAACCAAACAAAAATAGCGCGGTTACTGCAGCTAGTAAGCCGAGCCAAAAAGCAAAAGAAATGTCTTGCAACGTGGAAAAGACATTACCAATTGTGCTTAGGGTCCATCTAGTCTCAAAAAGTATTGCCATCATGTCACTCCTATAAATATCTACTTTCTTATATTATATAGCATTGCTATATAAAGTAAAGTTAAAATCGCTATAATTATAGAAAAAAAGCACTTCTTTCGAAGTGCTAAAAATCGATATTGTCAGGGTCTGGAAATATTTTTCCGCCCGAGTTTAGTTTTCGAATCGCTTCTAAATCTTCATCGTCTAAATGAATGCTTTGTGCTTTTAGATTTTCATCGATTCGTTTTGGGGTAACTGATTTAGGAATGATAATGATGTCTTTGTGTAATAAATAACTAAGCGCAATTTGTGCAACTGACTTATGATGTTTTTTAGCGATTTCTTGTAAAGGTTCAATGGCTAGTAACTCGCTAACTTTGTGCGACATAATCGGCGCATAGGCTTCTAAATAGATACCGTGTTTCATACAAAAATCTTGTAATTTCACGTTTTGCACTTTTACATGACACTCGACTTGATTTACATGCGGTATAATTTCTGCAGTTTCAAACAGATGTTCAAGATGATGGAAATTGAAGTTCGATACCCCGATAGCACGCGTGTAGCCATCTCTATACAGTTCTTCTAATGCTTGATAACTATCAGCCGTTTTTTGATAATCTTTCGGCCAGTGAATTAAATACAAATCAACATAATCAAGTTGAAGTCTTTGCAAAGACTTTTTTAGTGCGCGTTTCGTTGATAAATAGCCTTGATCACCATTCCACAGTTTCGTTGTAACAAAAATGTCTTCACGTGGTACACCAGAATCTTTAATCGCACGTCCAACTTCACCTTCATTACCATAAACCATCGCTGTATCAATGTGTCGATACCCATTTGTTCAAGCGGGTAGGACTGCCTTGTAAGCCTCGTCATCTTTACTTCTAAATGTTCCTAATCCGATTGCAGGAATTTCTATTCCATTGCTTAATGTAAATTTCATACTCTCACCTCTTATATCAAATTATAACATATTATAGTGCTTACTCATACATCCATTCAAAGCCAGCAAAAGCACTACTTCCTTGATACAATACTTGATTTTTATTTTTAAATATTACTTCAACATGCGAAGTAATACTCTCAAATACCGGTAAAACCATTTCACCATTATCGGTAGGACCCACAAGTTCTACGGGGTTTTTTAAGTGGCCAATAACTTCTAGCACATACCGACGCTTTTTAATCACAAAGCGAATCCGCTCCGGACTTATGACTTCAATTTTCATACGCGATAAATTATATGTACCAAATGCAAACTCTTCACCATGCATCTGGAATATCGCGAAAAACCCAAACGGTTTAAACGATAGCGTTGGTACAGAACCACCTGCTAAGGTTAAACAAACCGTGTCATCAAAATGGTTTGCTTGTACCCAAAACCATTTTTTTGGAAACCGTCTACCGTAGGTTTTTTCCATATACGCTTTCCCTTTAACTTGAACCGTGTTTTTTTTGCGTTTTACGGTACCAATCGCTTCTGCGTCTAAAAATATAACTTCTTGAAAACATTCTAATGGAAATTTCTCTAAATAGCCCATCGCACTGGTTTTTTGTAATGTCGTATGCGCTTTTAGCATAACATCAACCATATAAACATCAATTTCAAGATTTACACGATTTACCGATAACGTGTTTTTACCAATTTTAACGGTATCATCTTCAAATGAAAAATCATCTATATCAAAGCGATAATAATGGTTTTTTAAAGATACCCCATCATAGACTTGTATAAAAGCATGGGGGTCATCTTTATATAGTGTCTTCGCGAATATTAATGCTAAGTTGACATTTTGCACGCGGTCCGTTATACGTAAATACCACCCTTCAAAGTAATCATGCGTCTTCTTGTTTTGAATTTGAAACTTCTCCATCCGGCTTCCCTCCTTTAGATTCAATAACATGTTTAATCTGTTTCGTGCGTTTTTTTTGCTGGAAAAACCGCTTACTCAAACCAAAAAGAAAGACCCCATCAAACCACAATAGCCATATCGGCGCACTAAAATATGTGAACACATGATGCTTGGTATGTGATTTTAGTGCCAAATAAAGCGCTAAATGGGTTATTAGATACGCAGCGATTGCCATCCATGAAAAATCGATAATTAAGCTTGCATAAAAGATATGAAACGCTAACAGTACCAACAACATGCCCCGTACACCAAGCAATCTTTCGTGTTGTGCAAAATAATTTATCGCATGTTGATGCTGTTTTAGATGCGCTAAGCTTCCCAAAGTATAAGCGATATTATTCTCGTGCTCGATGTGAATGGTTGTAATGTTTTTCTTAAACAACTCAGTTTCAAAATCACTAACGCGTTCAAATACACGTTCATGACATTTTGCAAGACGATACGTTTGATTGCGCATCGCGAAAAAATGATAATTGATGCACTCACTCGGACAGTTAATACTTTTAAACATATCCATAAATAGCATAGGTGCGTCTTTTAGGCCTTCACGTACAAGACTTTCTTTAATCGTAAAACATTGATGTTCAACAAGGTTATTGGCCATATAATCAATGATTTTGGCTTTGTGAATAATGACATTTGCATCCATAAACAGTAAAAAGTCTTTTGTCATCTCTTTATACCCTAAGCGATAGGCTTCTGAAAGCACAGCGGTCACATCTTGTTGTGATGATGGATCGCGCTTGCTATCTAAATCAATAAAAAAGCAATCAGGATAGTCATTAGGGTTAACAACAGCATTGATATTTATAAAAATAAACTGGTGTTTCGATGTTTTTGCAAGTTCAAATAACCGTTCTAAATTGTCATGATAAAACCGTACTGCCACAACAATCGAAAACCGATGATCATTTTTATAAAACAAAAGCTCTGTTTTACGATTTTTTAACCAATGATCGATAAGTACTAAAAGCACTAAAATCGTTGTAATAATAACCATAATTACCTCCTGAAACGGATCTTAAGTTATAATAATTGATAAATGAGATACAAACCGCTTTGAAATAACGCGACAAAGAAAAACGCGGCATTAACAATAACACCAGACAGCCCGAAGCGTTCTTCTCTTAAATCATAGCACAAAAAGAAACCTACAAGTGTCAAAACGAGTGTTAAAGGGGCAGAAATTCCTAATATAATACCGCCAATAATTCCTAAAACAAACCCACTAAAGGCGCGTTTATGTATTTTTCTTTCATGCCAGGTAATCATTTTTTGACAATACATACATTTATCAGCGTGAATGTATACAGGTTTTTCACAATGCGGACAAGGTACAGTTTCCATTATAACACCTCCAACTACGTATTTATTATACACAAAAACAAAAGCGCATACAAACGAATGTATGCGCTTTGTGATTTTATTCTTGCTGATCTTGATATTGTAAGCGATAAAGATTGTAATAATGTCCCTTTTTCTTCAATAGATTTTGATGGGATCCTTTTTCTAAAATCTTTCCTTGTTGTAAGACAATAATTTGATCAACATGTTGAATGGTTGATAAACGATGCGCAACAATTAACATCGTACCAATGTTCATCATCTTCTTCAAAGATTCTTGAATCAACTGTTCCGTTTCAGTATCAATATTTGATGTTGCTTCATCTAATATCATTATCCGAGGTTTGTGTACAAGGGTTCTAGCGAATGAAATCAATTGTCGCTGACCTGCAGAGAAATTGTTTCCACGCTCTCTAACGCGTTCATTATATTTTTCAGGTAACTTATTAATAAAGTTATGCGCGTTTACATATTTACATGCTTCAATAACCGCTTCGTCTGTAATAGCATCACTGCGCAACTTAATATTTGATGTAATCGTACCACTAAACATAAAGACATCTTGCAGCATCTGACCAATAAACGAGCGTAATGATGCCATTTTAATCTTCGTTATATCGATACCATCGAGGAGTATTTGTCCTTTTTGAATATCATAATTCCGTGTTAATAGTCCAAGGATAGTGGTTTTTCCCGCACCGGTCGCACCGACAAAAGCAACGCTCTCTTTAGGTTTTACCTTAAAGCTAACGTCTTTTAAAACCCATTCATCCTCAACATAACGGAACCATACATTGCGAAACTCAATTTCCCCTTTAATATCATTCAGCTCAATAGCATCTTCACTATCTAATACTTTTGGATGATCATCTAAGATAGCAAATATACGTTCACTTGAAGCAAAAGCAGATTGGATTATATTGAATTGTTCCGCAAGTTGTTGGATGGGTTCAAAGAAACGACCTAAATAGTTATGAAAGGCAATTAAAGTACCCACCGTTATCGCACCAGTTAAGACGCTTAACCCACCAAAATAAAAGATAATAATGGTGGCAATCATATAAAGCAAGTACATCGTCGGGCGATAGATTGCAAAAACGAGTAATTGGCGCATAAAACTTTTTTTCAGTTCAATATTTTGTTTGTTGAATGCTTCATATTTTTCCGCTTCACGGTTAAAGATTTGGACGATTTTCATCCCTGATAAATGTTCAGCTAAAAAGCCGTTTAACCTTGACATGTTCGTTCTAACTAAGCGATATGCTTTTCTTGAAAAACGTCTAAACAAGAACGAAAAGATAACAATAAATGGTAAAACAATAATGATGTATAGCGTTAATTGAACATTTAAAATAAACATCATGATTAAAATTCCAAAGAACATAAACAGATTTCTAAACACCGTTACGATAACACTCGTATACATCTCATTTAACGTGTTTGTATCATTTGTAACACGGGTAACGAGCTTACCAGTCGGAACTTTATTAAAGTATTCTATGTCTTGAAACTTAAGATGGGTAAAGATCTCTTCGCGGATATTGTAAATAATACTTTGCCCAACTTTTTGTAACAACATGGTTTGAAAATAGTTGAACAGTGCACTCAAAGCAATGGCACTACCAAATAAAATTAAATAGATTGTTAGTAGTGAGAAATCAATTCCCGTACCATCAAACGAAGCACGACGCTCATTCCCCGCAACAACATCGACGGCACGACCGATAATAAATGGCTCTACTAAGAAAAACCCAACCGAAACCATCATCAATATTAACGTAAATAGTAATATCGGCCAAAACGGTTTTGCATAAACAAGTAATCGTTTTATAATTGCAGAATCTTTATATTGGTGTAACCGAACATCCGTATCAATATCGTACATCTATGCCACCTCCACTTCATCTTCAAGTTGTTGACGCTCCACCATGTCTTTGTAGAAAGCACAGCGTGTTTCTAATTCTTCATGTGTACCGACATCTAATAGTCGGCCCTCATCAATAACGATAATTTGATCAGCATTTTTAACCGTTGAAATACGGTGTGCAATCATAATCGTCGTTTTCCCTTTACGTACTTTTTTCAAGTTTGCTAATATTTTTTCTTCAGTACTCGTATCGACTGCACTCACTGAGTCATCCATAATTAAAATTGGTGGTTCTTTCGCTAATGCGCGTGCAATTGACACCCGCTGTTTCTGTCCACCAGATAAGGTAACACCGCGTTCCCCGATAATCGTTTCATACCCTTTTTTAAACTGTACAATATTATCATGGACATCTGATAATTTCGCCATTGTTTCAATGCGATCAATTTGTGAGGCATCTTCTTTTACCCCTAAAGAGATGTTATTCTTAATCGTATCAGAGAACAAGAAACCATCTTGTGGTACATAGCCAATACTTTCTCTTACTTTTTGAATAGGGAGTTTCATAATATCGATTCCATCGATAAATAACTGTCCTTCTTCGACATTGTATATGCGTAATAATAAATCGACAATACTGGTTTTACCAGATCCAGTGCGGCCAAGAATTCCCACCGTCTGTCCAGCCTTGATTTTAAAGGTAATATCCTGCAATATTTTTTCATCACTATCTGGATAGTTAAAATGAAGGTTCTTAAACTCAATATTCCCATCAATCTTATCAACATGTAAAACATCATCACTATCTTTTACATCAATTGGTGTGTTTAATATTTCATCAATACGCTCTAAACTTGCTTTCCCTTGACTGCGTACATTAATAATCATCGACAGTGCCATCATTGGCCAAATTAACATCCCAAAATAAGATATGAACGCAACTAAATTACCGAGTGTAAAACGCTCGTCTTCACCTAAATGCGCGGTATTTTGTACTAAATTTGCTCCATAAGCAATGATTAAAACAATAACCAAGCTAACAATCATCTGCACAGCAACTTGTAAAATCGTAGCCATACGTACGAAACGAATGTTTTTAATTTTTGCATTTTTGTTGGCTTTCAAAAATGCTTTGATTTCAGTGCGCTCTTTAACAAACGCTTTAATGACACTAATACCTGAGAAACTCTCATTGGTAAAATCACTTAAATCCTCAAACGCTTTTTGGCTTTCTCTAAAGCGACGACGCATTTTATTTCCCAAAATCATTCCCAGTGTTGCAACCACAAATAGTGGTATAACAAGTACAACTGTCATTCTTGGTTCTAATTGAAACATCCGGTAAAATGTTAAAATACCTAAAAAGCTCGCATCTACAAACATAATTAAACCCGGACCAATCGCACGGCGAACCGCTTCTAAATCGTTCGTAAAGTGCGCCATTAATCCGCCAACTTTTTTCTCTGAGTAATACGCATTTGATAATTTTGTACTATGAGCAAACATTTCATTTCTCATATCGTAATCAATGCGCCGCGAGGCACCAATAATACCAAACCGCCAAAAGAAACGGCCTAAAACTATAAAAATCGTCAAGATAAGCAAACGATTCACAATATCAATTAATATCGCATTACTTGTATCTCCCGCTTCTACCATGACTTCCAATGTATCAACCAATCCACCAATAATCAGTGGTATTTCTAATTGTGCTAAGTCAACTGCAATGAGTGCAATAACGCCAATCAAAAATAAATAACCATACTTAATATAGTATTTATTAAGTGTCTTTCCAAAAATCATCTGTCTACACCTGCCCTATTTTGTTAAACAAAGTTGTTAGTGTTGCAATTTCTTCTTCTGATAAGCGTGCGAATATCTTCTCTACAGCGCGTTTACTTTCAAGTTCATTCGTATTTGCGAGTAACTGACCTTTCGGCGATAAAGATATATATGATACACGTCCATCGGTTTCACAACGTCTTTTTTGAATAAGCCCTGTTTCATCAAACTTACGAATCATCTCAGTGACTGTAGGCTTTGACAACTCAAAAGCATCCGCCAAATCTCCCATCGAGATTTCACCGCTCTTATCTATTTTTCGTAAATAAGAAAACTGTTTTCCTGTTAACTCCTTATAATCCAATTCTTCATAAACTTCACGACAACTATCGAAGTACATTTTTAAGAATTTGTTAAAGGATAACCGTACTTTTTCTTGGTCCATTATTCCACCTCTTAACTAGTTAGTTAGGTTTTACCTAATTATTATACATGAATATCAAATTAAAACAAGTAACAATACCTATTTATTTACAAAAAATCATATTTATATATATTAGGATTAAGGAGGCATGCATATATGACAACGCAAGACAACAAAAACAAACTGAAACTAAAAGTAACCTTTTCTTCTGACAAATTGCGCTTTAAAATCGCAAATCAAAGTGATACAAACGCATTTTACACCTGGTGGAATGATCCGGCTGTTATGAAGCACGTTGGATTTCCTAATGGACTAAATATTCCTAAAGAAAAAGTCGCCACAATACTTAAAAAAAATCCCTGCAATGACCCAAGAAATAAAACAGTTATCTATACGGTTTATGATGCGATAAACAACTGTCCCATTGGAGAGGCTTCATACGGTGAGTTAACGCTTAACAAATCAGCACGTATTGGCCTATAAATCGGAGAACAGTCTTATTTAGGACAAGGATTCGGTAAAACGTTGGTTCGTGATTTTTGTGCGTTTCTTTTTAAGTTTCACAAGCTTCAAGTTATTTATATCGATACCTTAAAAGGAAATGAAAGCGCATTAAATCTTTACAAAAGTATCGGTGCAACCATTGACGATTGTTTAAAAAACTATTGGACAGGACCGGATAAAACACTGCAAGATGTAGTGTTTCTAAGTCTTAGCTATAACGCTTTTCTAAATCAATAAAAACAGCTGTGCTTTATCATTAACGCACAGCTGTTTTTTTATATTCGTTTTTTAATAATGATAAGTGCTGAAAACACAATCACAAAACATCCAAGTACTACCCATTTTTCAATATACTGGGTATTTTCATCAAGTTCATGCGATACATACTGTATTTCAATACTGCTTTCAAGTGTTTCTTCAGATGCATTTACAAGTTCAACTGTGTAAATGTATTGATCGGTACCAATCGCTTCTTTATCAAGAATGTTTAATGTTGTGGGGTTAAACTGATGAATCGGTTCATGTTGCATCAAAAGCATCATCATATCATGCGCTGCGACCGTAGATCCTTTTTCTATCACGATCCTTGGCGTGACTTCAAAAACAGGAGGAACATCATCAACCACTTGTATATAGATTGCATGCTCGGTGGTATTGTTTTCGTCATCTACAGCAAAGATTATCCGGTAAATTCCTGGGATATCGTGATGCCCTTGATAACTATCTTCTACGACATAAATATCTTCTTTAGTAAGCGAAACTGTATTGTCAGATACGGTTAATAAATCTTTAAGCGTATCAATAGAAACACTGTCTTGATAAGATATTTCATAGGTTAGTGGACCTTCAATAATTGGTGGAATATCATCAAAAATTGTAACTTCATGGGTTTTTGTAGTACGGTTTCCTGAGGCATCTATCGCCTCTAAAACGACTTCATATACGCCAGGAATATCCATGCATTCAGGTAAATTATGATCATAAATACCAAACAGTATTTCATCTTCTGGTGTATGATTATCAACCGCACCAAGTCCTATCAATATATCTTCTAAAACATTTTCTTCAGATTGTAGTAAGACCGTCGATGTCCTTCCGGTGATCTCTGGGGCGACATAGTCTTTTACTTCTATTGTAAATCCATGTGTCGCTACATTACCCGAACTATCTTCAATCGCTATTTTAACAAAGTGTGTATTTAGTAAAAACATGTTTTCTGTATAATTATCTTCAACAATACTATAAGTATCAATCGTTCCATCATACGCATCATATAACGTTAAATACGCATCTACTAAGTCATCAATAGACGTCGCTAAGTCGACATCTACCTCAAAATAGTCTGGGCCTGTTATTTCTGGTGGGACTTCGTCTTGAACATGGATGTGAAGGGTAAATGCCGCGGTATTTTGACTAGAATCACTCACTTCTAAATCCACTGCATAGACGCCAACGACTTGTTCATTTCCCGTGTATGGATCATCAACAATAATGATATCATCTGTTAAGTCGCCATCAATTTCGTCATAAGCGGTGATGTAATTTCCAATAATATAATCCATCGTTAACGAGGACTCATAAGATGTAAATAAATTGCCATCGCCTTGTATAACAGGCACACTGTCAATCACTTCGCCATGATAAGGTTCATAAGCGGTTGCGCCGACGCCTTTTTCTAATTGATAGTTATAAAATCCAAAGTTTTGGTGATACGTATAAAAAGTATTTTCATGCGCCGATAAAACAAACGATATTTCCTCGCTTTGCGCGTCTGTTTCGAACGAACAGATGAGTCTTCCATTTACATGCTCACAAAGATTCAGTTGCGTGTTTATTTCGTTGATATACGTTTGATGTTCGTCATGAATATAAATATGCATCTCGCCAACCTGCTCTTTAGACGGCATTGAAAACGTATATCGAGTGCCACTTTCAACAGCAATGCTTTGATAAGTATACATGCCATTATTATCGACGTAAAACAGATTTGGATTTAACATGTTCTTACCTGTTGGTGTTGTATCCGCTGCTTGTAACATTGGAATCGTAATCCCTATTAAAATAATAATACCTAAACCATATAATATTTTTTTCATTTCTTCACCTCTCACACTTATACTACA
>SKIY01000028.1 GCA_007116205.1 Candidatus Izemoplasma sp.
ATGATGAACCCACAGAGGAGAAAAACATTGTATATGTTACTTCTTATCCAGTCAAATTTTTAGTTGAATCTATCGGCAAAGATGTTGTCGAAGTACGCTATGTACCTGGTTCTCAGTTACATGGACATAGTTATGACTGGAGTGCTCGTGAGTTACTTGCAATGCAAGACGCATCATATTTATTTTATGTTGGTGCAGGACTGGATCCTTTTATTGATGCAAACTTAAGTACACTTACCGCTGAGGGATTACCCGTCCTCCGTTTAAGTGACTTAATTGACCCCTTGAAAATCTGTCTTGTCCATGACCACGATGACCACGATGACCACGATGACCATGATGACCACGATGACCATGATGAGCATGATGAGCATGATGACCATGATGAGCATGATGACGAATGTGATGAATCTGAGTTAGTTGAAGATGCACATTTTTGGCTCGATGTGGTTCGAATGATGGAAGCTGCGCAGATTATTCAAGAACGATTACTTTTAACGTTTCCTAACGATAGTAACCGGATAGAAAATAACTACTTAGTTTTAATTAAACAGTTAGAGAAGTTACATGATGATTATGTTGCTGCACTTTCAGATAGCGTAAAACCTATAATTACGAATGTTAAACTATTCACCTATTATCAAGATCGTTATGGTCTTGATATTCATCCGTTAACAAAAAATGCCCATGCACACGAAGATGAAAGTATTCCTAGCGATTATTTAGATTTTGTTGATTTTGCACTTGAAAACAACATTAATTACATTCTTTTTGAAAAACATGTGAATTCTCCTGCTGGAAACACTTTATTAGCTGAATTACAACATGAAAGTAGAAACCCCAATGCAGAAGCCTTGCATCTGCATCCTTTAGGTTTTTTACAAAACAGTGAACAAAATGATGGCCATAACTATATCACATTAATGTATGAAAATTTAGAGGTGCTTATCCGCGCAACAAAGAACGATTAATTTATGATTATTAGAGGTGACAATTATGGAACAATTACCAGAACAAGAACGGGTTAGAAGAGAAAAACTACAAGAACTGATTGATAATCATGTCGATCCTTTCGGATCGCGCTTTAATAGAAATTCAAACACGAAGTTATTAAAAGCAACGTATGATAACTTTACAAAAGAAGAACTTGCAGCTCAAGACTTACCTAAAATAACCATCGCAGGCCGGATAATGACAAAACGTGGTAAGGGTAAGGCTGGTTTCGCTCATATTATGGACCAATATGGACAAATTCAAATTTATGTTAGAAAAGATGATTTAACCGAGTTTGAGTTTGAACTATTTAATAAAGCTGATTTAGGCGATATTATCGGCGTGACCGGGACAATAATGAAAACGCGTATGGGCGAGTTATCTATCAAAGTATCGGAGTATACGCACCTTGTGAAAGCTTTGAAGCCATTACCAGAAAAATATCACGGCTTAAAAGATATCGAAGAACGCTATCGTAGACGCTATGTTGATTTAATGACCAATGAAGAAACAAGAAAAACATTTTTACTACGTTCTAAAATTATTCAATCGATACGAAATCAATTAGCAGAAAAAGACTATCTAGAAGTAGAAACCCCTATACTCCACCCTATTCTTGGCGGTGCCAGTGCGAGACCGTTTGAAACCCATCATAATACACTAGATATGCCGTTTTACTTACGAATCGCTCCTGAACTTTATCTTAAAAGATTGCTTGTTGGGGGCTTTGAAGGCGTTTATGAAATCGGTCGAAATTTTAGAAACGAAGGTATAAGCACACGCCATAATCCAGAGTTTACGATGCTCGAACTATATCAAGCTTATGGGGATATGGAAACAATGATGGATTTGACAGAAGAAATGTTCAGTCAAGTAGCTATTGATGTCTTAGGCACCACAACCGTCTCTTTTAATGAGAAAGAGATTAATTTAGAACGCGGTTGGAAAAGATTACATATGGTAGATGCCGTACGGGATCATTTAGGAATTGATTTTTGGGATCCTGAAATGACCTATGATAAAGCCAAAGCATTTGCAGAATCAAAAAACTTAGTAATACCACCACACTATACGGGTGTTGGACATATTCTTAACCTCTTATTTGAAACTTATGTCGAAGAGACAATCATTCAACCTACATTTGTTTATGGGCACCCTGTAGAAATCAGTCCATTGGCTAAAAAAAGCCAAGCCGATCCACGATTTACCGATCGTTTTGAGATTTTTATTGATGCTAGAGAGTACGGAAATGCTTTTAGCGAACTCAATAATCCTATTGACCAAAAAGAGCGCTTTGAAAGCCAAATAAAAGAAAAAGATTTAGGCAGTAAAGAAGCGAATGAAATGGATGTTGATTATGTTGAGGCGTTAGAGTATGGGATGCCTCCTGCTGGTGGACTTGGAATTGGAATCGATCGTTTAATCATGCTATTAACTAATGCACAATCGATACGCGATGTCATTTTATTCCCACACATGCGACATAAAAAATAAAAAAATGGCTTAGGCCATTTTTTATCTAAAGGATTGATGTTTCATGATATATGATTCTATTATTCATACGATAGGCAAAACGCCTGTAGTAAAACTAAATAATCTAACTAAAAATATACCAAGCTCTATTTATTTAAAACTAGAATGGTTCAATCCAGGTGGAAGTGTAAAAGACCGGATTGCTTTAAGCATGATCGAGCAAGCTGAAAAAGACGGAAAGCTTAAACCTCATGATACTATTATTGAACCTACAAGTGGTAATACCGGGATTGGCTTAGCTTTAGTTTCGGCTGCTAAGGGCTATAAATTAATTATCACCATGCCTGATACCGTTAGTGAAGAACGTCGTAAGATTTTACAAGGTTATGGGGCTCAACTCATACTTACAGATGGTAAAAAAGGTATGAAAGAAGCGATTCATGTAGCTGAATCACTTGCTAAAACACACGGCTATTATATGCCAATGCAGTTTGAAAATCCGAATAATCCAAAAATTCATTATAATACTACCGCACATGAAATTCTCAACGACTTTAAAACACTTGATTATTTTATTGCTGGTATCGGTACAGGTGGAACCATAACTGGTGTTGGACAAAAAATAAAAGATTATTATGAAAACTTATCTATTGTAGCAGTAGAACCAAAAGATTCTCCAATTTTAAGTGGGGGAGCCCCAGGTTCACATAAGATTCAGGGCATTGGGGCAGGATTTATTCCTGATACACTCGATACTTCAATCTACAATGAAATTATTCAAATCACCAATGAAGAAGCCTTTGAAACCGCTAGGCTATTAGCTGAAAAAGAAGGTTTATTTGTGGGGATATCCACTGGTGCGAATGTTGCCGCAGCTTTAAAAGTAGCTAATCGTTTAAAATCTCCTAAGACCATTTTAACCATTTCACCTAGCAACGCTGAACGGTATTTATCTACAGAGCTCTTTAAAAAAGATAACCAATAAGGTTATCTTTTTTTATACTGATACATTGTAAATCCATGATATTGTGCAGTGACTATGTCTTCATGCGCATCAAGTTCTTCAATCACTGTTTTATAATTGTCTATAGATTTATCCTTTAAAAACCCTACAATCTCATGATAATGAAGTGGATGCCTCTTAATCAAAGCTATCAACGACTCCATAATATTATCTCCAACACCCATGTAGACTTCTTTGCTCAAAAAATCTATTGGGATCCCGCCAAGTTCTTTTTGTATATAATCCATCTTTTTTGCATCAATTTTTAACATGTTTTTCTCTCGTGTTGGTCGAACAGGCGTATTGAGATACAATCTTTCATACCGAATATTTTGTAGAATATTTTTAAAATTAGCTATTGCAACTTCATCATCGTTATACCCTTTTAAAAACATTATTTCTAACCATATCTTTCCTTTAAAATGCCGACTCGCTTTTTCTAATCCTTGCACTATTTTATTGAATGCGAGCCCACCAAACGGCCGATTTATTCTCTTAAAAGTACTGTCATTATATGCATCGAGCGAAGGAAGTAAAATATCGACTTCTTGAATTGCATCAATAACATCATCTCGGTATAGCAAGGATCCATTTGTAATTAAAGCCAACGGTTTATTTGTTAATGACTTAATGCGTGCAATAATGTCTTTCAAGCCACTATGTAGTATCGGCTCTCCATCCCCAACGATACTAATCATATCGAATGCTGGGGGGTTTTTTAAGACAGCTTCTATTTCCGCAATAATTTCATCTGTTTTAAAGTGTTCAATCTGTTCGTTTGGTATATAGTGTGTTTGCCCAAGTTGACAATAAACACAACCAAAGTTACACAAATTATTCGTGATTGGAGCAATCCCTAATGATTTTCCTAAGCGCCGAGAAGCAACTGGACCATAGATATATTTATAATTCATCGTAGCCTCCTAATAAAAACACGATAAAAAAATCGTGTTTTATAATTTATTTGCTAATGAACATACTGCATCTGTTGAATTTTCATTCGGTATAATTCGTGCTGGCATACCAACTGCCGTAGAATAATCGGGTACATCTTTTAGTACAACAGCATTAGCACCGACTTTTGCATAAGCACCGACTTTAATATTACCGAGTACTTTTGCACCCGCAGCAATCATTGCACCTGTGCACACGGTAGGGTGTCTTTTAAGCCCGCTTTCGTTACCAGTCCCACCAAGTGTTACGCCATGGTAAAGAAGCACATTATCAGCGATTTCAACTGTTTCACCAATGACAATACCTGTCCCGTGATCGATAACTACATTTTTTCCTATACGCGCTGCTGGATGTATTTCTACCCCCGTTAAAAACCTTGCAAATGCCGCTACAATTTTCGCAATAAGTTTTAATCGCAAAATCCAAAGCAAATGCGTTAAACGATATATCCAAATCGCGTGCATTCCATTATATGTCAATACTATTTCTAACCAATGCCGAGCGGCAGGGTCTCTTTTCTTTATCGTTTTAATATCACTTATTACGCCCACGGTACACCTCAATTTCTAACTTACAACTCTTTCCCTAATACCATTGTTTTATGCGTTGATAATTCTATGTTTAAATTTTCAGCAATTTCAATAAATATATCAACTATCCCTACGTAGTGAAAGTCTAAATGCTTAACAATATCATGTGTCGCTTTATTTAATCGATTTGCAGCATATTCAAACTCATCTCTACGCTCTGCAATCATATTTTCTAACAATGTCTCAACTTCATTTAGTTCCGTAAAATCAATATTATCATCAACTTCTTCAAGATCCGCCCTTAAATCTGCAATGAAAAGTAAATATCCAACCAATGGTGTATACGTCTCAAAAAGTTCACAGTCTGATTCAAAGAGTTTTTCAAAATATATACGAATAACCTCAAATTGAGCATGCAAGTAGTTAAGGCCAACTTGAAAGATGGTTTGAAATTCTTCACTTTGTTCATTTTGATCGACCACTGCATCATAAATATGATTTAATACAGCATAAACAGGTTCTAATCGATCATAAATAAATGATCCATGGTGTTTGAATCTTTCAATAATTTCAACATTGTCCATTTTCCAATTTACAAAGTCCTTTAGAACAAAATCAAATTGTTCCATAAAACCACTTCCTTTAAGCTTTTTGGCTTGAACCGAATAAATCCATCTTCTCTTTTACTACTTTGATAATTGCATCATATCCGGGTTTTAATAGTTTTCTTGGGTCAAAACCTTTACCTATTTTATCTTTGCCAGCTTCGATATACGCCCGTGTAGCCGCCGCAAAAACCAACTGACATTCTGTATTGACATTAATTTTAGAAACACCATACGAAATAGCTTCTGTGACCATCGCATCAGGAATACCTGTTCCGCCATGTAATACGAGTGGAATGTTATTCGTTGTTTCCCCGATTTCTTTCAAAACATCCATACTTAAGCCTTTCCAGTTATCAGGATATTGACCGTGAATATTCCCAATACCTGCGGCTAACATCGTTACACCTAAACTTGCAATCATCCGACATTCTTCAGGGTCTGCAACTTCACCGGTACCTGTAACGCCATCCTCTTCTCCACCAATAGAACCTACTTCAGCTTCAACACTGATGCCTTTCTTTGATGCAATAGAAACGATTTCCTTCGTTTTAGCAATATTTTCTTCAATAGCATAATGCGAACCATCAAACATGACACTTGAAAAGCCTGCTTCTATACATTGCTTCGCGCCTTCAAATGATCCATGATCTAAATGTAGCGCAACTGGAACAGTAATATTCAATGTATCAAGCATACCTTCAACCATACCAACGACAGTCTTGTATCCGGCCATATACTTTCCAGCACCTTCTGAAACACCAAGAATGACAGGTGATTTGTTTTCTTGAGCTGCCGTTAAAACTGCTTTTGTCCACTCTAAATTATTAATATTAAATTGTCCTACAGCATATCCTTCTTTACGTGCTTTTTCTAACATTTCTTTTGCTGAAACAAGTTTCATATATTATCCTCCTAGGAATTAAACATCATCTATATTATAGCGCTTAATACATTCCTTGTAAACAAAAGAGCCCTTGTTTACGCTTACATAAAAAAGCACAACGCTACTCAGCGTTGTGCTCCTTATTTATTCTCCTGAAATTGCTAATGAACCAATTTTCAGTGATGGGCTTCCGATAAAGCTAAAGCCGAATTTCAAATCATCACATATATCAGTAACATCTTTTAATAATGTTAAATAGTTCCCTGCTACAGTAATAAGTGCTAGTGGTTTTACAATTTTACCATTTTCCACATAATAACCGTTTGCTTGAAGGCTAAAGTCGCCACTAATTGCATTGGTTCCTGAATGGGTTCCTTGTAAATCAGAAATTATAATGCCTTTTTCCATGTTTTTAACCACTTCATCATAGGAAGCATCACCATTTGCGATATGGAAATTCGTCGGTGAAATACCACCTCTAAATCCATTTCCCGTTGATGTAGTGTTTGCTTTTTTTGCGGTTTTCAAGTTATGCATATACCCCGTTAATTTTCCTTTTGAAACGAGCTCTTTATAATCCGTTCTCACACCTTCATCATCGAAGGACCCGCTTTTCGGACTTTTCTTACGGAATGGATCATCAACAATCGTAATGTTGCTGTTAGCAATGTCTTCGCCAACTTTATCAATAAGTTTTGACATCCCTTTTTGCACACTTTCAGCACTAAACATAGGCATATATGCAGCGAGTAAAGATGCGCTAGCTGTATTTTGTAAAACAACCTCATATTTACCTGATTTAATTGATTTAGCGCCTAAAAGCGATACAGCTTTTTCTACACAGTTTTTAGCAATTTCATCTAAATCAAAATCACTAATAACATTCGAATGTTCTAACTCATAAGAAGATCTTGAATCTCCGTCCTCGCGCGCCACAACATGTCCACCAAGTACCGCGTGATTTAACTCTTTTTCAAGATTTAAGCCTTTCGAGTTTTGAATAAGTACACGTTTTCTCACGTGATGAAAAAATGCTTCGCTTATATCAACGCGTTCATCAATCGCTCGAATACGCTTTTCAAGGTCAAATACTAACTGAATTTTATCTTTCACATCCATGGTTTCTAATGCTTCTTGATATAATCCTTCAACCTCTTTATATGCGTCGCTACCCTCATAAATAAAAACTTCGTCTTTTGATTCGATTAATGATGCACTCTTTATAATTTCATCAACCCATTGATCAAATGCATCTTCATTGATTACTTCGGTTCTCATTTTACCCATTTTACCATTATAAATACCTTGAACCGTAAGTTCTCGGGAATCAGCCATTTGATGTTTCTCTAAATCACCTTTAAAAACTTCTAAATCAAGTTGCTGTGATTCTTCTAAATAGATCTGAATCGCTTCAATACCTTTATCTTTTGCTTTTTTGAATAATAGATCAAAATTCATTAGTTAGCCCCCTTGCTTCCACCAACAGTCATA
>SKIY01000072.1 GCA_007116205.1 Candidatus Izemoplasma sp.
GAAGTGAGTTCTTTATCACATCTAAAATTCCAGCCGAAAAAGAGTATACTGAAACAACTGAACGCATTATTCAATATGTAGAAAAATCATTACAAGAGCTCGATATAGAGTATATTGATCTATATCTTGTTCATTTTCCTCTTGAAACAAACGAGGAGAACTTACGCGTATGGCGAGTATTAGAAACGTTTGTTGATAAAGGCCTTATTAAATCGATTGGTGTGTCTAATTTTAATGAAGAACAACTAGCGTATTTGATTAAGCATGCACGTATTAAACCTGTACTCAATCAGTTCCTATCTTATCCAGGCAAACACCAACAATCTTTAATCGATTTTTGTAAAGCCAATGATGTTATTCCTGAAGCGTATCAATCGCTCGCTAAAATAGATACTAAAATCAAAGAAGAACTAATAGAACTGGCTAAGCCCTATAATAAAACATGGAGCCAGATTGTTTTGAATTATCAAATTAACGAAGCGTTAGTCGTGATTCCTAAATCCCATAATAATCAACATCAACTTGAAAATATTGACGTATTTGATTTTGAACTGACGAAGAAGGATAGGGAGATAATTAAACAGTTAAATAGCAATAATAGCTAGTTTTTTATTGTACTTGCCACACACGCATTTCAAATTTTTTTAAAAAAATGTTTTATTGAAAATAGTTTATTGATTAATGATGATGTTCTTCCGATGTAAAGACAAAATGCATAAGTTTGCATTTAATCCGAAGACGGATGCTAAAATAGAAGCTAAAGATTACTTGATTGTTACTGGAGCATACGACCAAATTGAAAAACTAAAAGTACTTGAGGAAGTCTCTATATGGGTATGTATTGAGAAAAAAACCGCACGTTTTAATTGGAATGTTATATCCAATAAAATCGTGCGGTTTTATGTTAATTAGGAAATGATTAGCCGTAATATGTTAAATGTTTGTTTTTTTTGAACCTACGCGTATTCGTGGATCCACAAGCGGATAACATATATCAACAATGAGGGCGAATACTAGACCAAATGCTGTGTAAAACATTGTGATTGCCATAGCCATTGGAATATCAATACGAGGAACGTATCCAGCAGGCCCCATTGTTAGTACACTTCTAAACAATAATCTCGCGGCCCCATCGATTCCATAAATCATCTCGACGAAGAAGGATCCTCCTAAAACAGTTAAAAATGTTGGCGTTAATTCCGGCATTACAGTAACAGCAGAATTTCTAACCACGTGTCGTCGAATCGCTTGGTTTTTTGACAAGCCTTTGGTTTTGCAAAGTAAAAAATAAGATTCTTGTTGTGCATCGATACACTCTGCCCTTACAAGGCGCATTAAACGAAAGATTGCAGGCATGCATAAAGCAATCATCGGAATCACAAACCCAAGGATAATCGTGGTAATATCGTGTGTAGGCGACGGTCTAAACCCAGGGAACTGAAACGGTAGCCAGTTGTTTCGAATACCTAAAAATATGATGAGTAGATACATTAAAATAAAATGCGGGACTGAACCAAAAACCATGGTGATTGCACCAACAGATTTATCGAACAGTGACTTTGGTTTAATCGCAGTTAAAATTCCAAGAATAATGCTTCCTGGTAAGTAAATTGCTAATGCAATTAAGTTAATTCTTGTCGTGACCCACATGCGACGCCATGAGTAATTCCATACGTTTTCATAATAAGAGCCAGTTTGCCCCCAGTTCCACTCAGTTAAGATGCCCTCAGTATAGATTATGAACCGAGCCCTTGAGATTTCTAGTTCAACCCAAACATCATATGGAGGTCTTCCCCAGTACCGTAACATGGTCATACTAGACGCAAAGTAAATAATCACAAAAACAAACACGAGTACAAATAGTGCCATAAGAATTCTTGTAAGCATATATTTTACCATAATGTTCCTCCCACGATGCGTTTTAAAAGATATGATACAACTTTATTTATTGTGTTTAACACAATTATAACAAAATAATATTTTAAATCAAAAATTCAACTAAAAAACCCCTAAGTTACAGTGATTTAAGCTTTTTATACAATATTACAAACTAGATTTTTAAAAGTTTATAATATGGACCTAAGTCAATATATAAGACACATACAGTTTGACTATTAAAAGGATGGAATAGTAAGCATTTAGTTTACATATTAAGAAGTTATTAACACATTATTACTATAAATGTTTGTGTAAGATGATACAATAATAGGTGAGGTGATGTTATGAAGAAAGAACAAATTAAAACGAATTTTTATGAAGCAGTGAATGGGGAATGGCTAGAAAAAGCAGAGATACCAGGGGATCAGCCATCTGTGTCTGCGTTTTTAGAGTTGCATTTAGGTATTGAAAAAACGTTGATGGATTTAACAGCAAAATGGGATAAAGAACAAGATGCATTAAGTGAGAACTTAAAGAAGTACATTAAGCTTTATCAAATGACAAAAGATTTTGATAAAAGAGAAGCCTTAGGTACAAAACCGTTTGAGGTTATTTTGAACAAGATTAATGCCTTAGGTTCATTAAAAGACTTAGAAAGTAATTATGAAGCGTTAGCTTTAGAATCAATTGGATTACCGTTTACGTTTAGTGTCAATCAAGACTTTATGAACAGCAACAATCAAATACTTTTTTTTAGTGCGGCAAGCTTGTTTTTACCAGATACGAGCTATTATAAAGATGAAGCCAAAAAACAACAGCTTATTGGGCTCTTTACTGCAACCACTCAAAAACTATTGACATTATATGGCTATACTTCAGAAGAATCGGATCAATTATTAAAAGACGCGCTTGCTTTTGATGCGTTGTTAGTGCCTGTCACAAAATCAAGTGTTGAAAAAGCGGATTATGTGAAAATGTACAATCCTGTCACGAAAAAAGAGGTCATAGAAAAGACGAAAAACTTTAAAGTTATGGACAATGCAGAAGCGTTGGTTAAAGAATCAGTGGATCAGTTAATTGTAACAAACTTAGACTTTATTAATGCGTTTGATTCAATTATTAATGAAGATAACTTTCATTTAATCAAAGCATGGATGACGGTTTCGAATGCGATTAAATATGCATCTGAATTAACCGATGAACTTCGTATTGCGGGTGGTGCTTTTAGCCGTGCATTATCTGGTACGAAAGAAGCACGAAGCAAAGAAAAGTTTGCTTTTTATCAAGCGTATGATCGGTTTGGACAAGTTGTCGGACTTCATTACGGGGAAACCTATTTTGGGCCGGTCGCTAAAGAAGATGTGAAAACGATGGTCCATGAAATGATTGATGTTTATCAAGAGCGTATTGCAAGCAATACCTGGTTAAACGAAGCAACGAAAGAAAAAGCGATTAAAAAGCTTTCTGCGTTAACGGTACATGTTGGATATCCAGATGAGCTACCACCGTACTATGATCAGTTTGAAATCAAAGGCTATGAAGCTGGATCTGATTTAGTCCAAGAACGTCTTGCGATGGCGAAAATTATTAATCGTTATAACTTTGATCAGTACAACAAAGAACCAAATAAAAACATTTGGGGAATGCCAGCAAGTATGGTCAATGCATATTTTCATCCGATGAACAATCAAATCGTTTTTCCAGCAGCGATTTTACAAGAACCATACTATAGTTTAAAACAATCGGCATCTGAAAACTTTGGTGGCATTGGCGCAGTCATAGCACATGAGGTTTCACATGCTTTTGACAATAATGGTGCTAAGTTTGATGAAACAGGATCACTAAATAATTGGTGGACTGATGCGGATTTAGAAGCCTTCAACAAAAAAGCAAAAGATATGATTACCTTGTTTGACGGTGTTGAGACGGGCTATGGGGCGTGCAATGGTGAGTTAACCGTTTCAGAAAACATTGCGGATAGTGGTGGATTAAGATGTGCACTTGAAGCGAGTAAGAAAAATAAAAATCATAATTTTGATGATTTCTTTAAAAACTGGGCACGAGTATGGCGCAATAAGTCGTCTATTGAGTATAGCCAATTATTACTCAAAGTTGATGTCCACGGACCATCGATTTTAAGAGCAAACATGCAATTAAGTAATTTACCAGAATTCCAAGATTTTTATGATATTCGTGACAAAGACCAAATGTATTTACCAAAAGATAAAATGGTAAGTATTTGGTAGACAGTATTTAAGCATATTAGTAATAAAAACTGCACCTATAATATTGGATGATGCCAATAGAATAGGTGCAGTTTAAATATAGTGAAAAGATGGTGAGACGTGGTATTATTATTTTGCCGCGCGTTTAATACCATGCTTTTCAAAAAAAGCATAACTAAGCGTTGTAAATAATAAAATTGAGTACAGTATGATGAGTGCTAAGTACAAATTATTGCCACCTTGAGGATTTAATAAGGGCGCAAAAATAATCATGATAAAACAACCGACTACCGTAATCAAGGTAAACAAAGAAGCACTTACCTCGAGTGGTTTATTAATAAAGCTACTACGTATTGACTGGATCTTTTCTTTTTTTAGCTGTTGTTTACGTTCTTTAGTCTCTAAGCGATATGCACGTAAAGATTTAAAGCTATCAAGAACCGCTTTGTACATGCTAATTACAACAGCAAGTACGATGATAAGTGT
The DNA here is from genome assembly GCA_007116205.1 of Candidatus Izemoplasma sp. Classification (GTDB taxonomy): domain Bacteria; phylum Bacillota_I; class Bacilli_A; order Izemoplasmatales; family Izemoplasmataceae; genus SLQR01. The sequence continues at coordinate 4,590 of SKIY01000072.1, forward strand.
ACGGACGAGTAAGTGAAGATAAGCAAAAGAACCTGTTTTTGGTGTATCAATACCTGTAATCATCATGACACTATTTACAACTGTAATCACGGTAAAAATTATAGCAATGTTTACAAGAATACCGATGTTTTTGTACCATACATAAACTGTTTTTGGTAATGTAAATGTATCGAAATTTGTTGTGATTTTGATTAGATAAACCAGAAAGTGAACAATTAATACGATTATGTATACATAGACAATACTCATAAAACCATCTATGTAAGCATCAGGATGTAGGGTTGAAAATAACCCCATCACAAAAACAATTATAAGCATCCCAATGGACAGTAGTGAAAAAATGATAAGATGTTTCAGGATTGTTTTAAAATTTATGTACATTTTATGGCCCCTTTATATAAAGGGTGTAGTCTTATATAATTAGTATGAATGTGTTCGCAATACATGTCAACAATCGATTTATCTTTTTCTGATGGCAATTATTATATGAGATAAATTAGGAAATAATTACTATTAATATCTAGAAGTGTCTTTATAAGCTCAAACATAGTATAATATAATGTGTATAGTTGTTAACAATTGTACAGAAAAGAGGCTAATAATGAGTGGTTTAAATTTTAAACTGTACCAAAAGCCAATGTCTAATCCAGAAACATCATATATTCAGTTACAAGTTGGTAAAGGAAAAAAGAAACAGCCATCTATATACATTGAAAGCAATGCGTTTGATTGTGTTAGAGGTGTGATATGGAATAAGCATCGAGAGTTTGCACATCAAAAAAAGGTCAATCAAATTAATAATGATGATTGGAGTCGCATACTCAAAGGGTTTGAAGAAACAATTGTTGATTTAAAGACCTGTACAGATGCTAATGCGTTGGTTGATGTGCTATCTTTACCAAATCATCTTATTTCACAAAAAGCAATAATATTTGAACAAATTGAGGAGTTACAACATTTTATTAAGGCGCTTATTCAGTGGATTGAGATGTATTTAAAAAAGGAAAGATACATTTTAATTATCCAAAACGACGCTTAAAAAGAAGCGGTGATTCACAAATTTACAAAATTGCATTAGTGAGAGTGTATAAAACGCTTGGTGCAAGCATAAGGAGTAAATACATGGAACATTATGTAGCAAACATTAATACATTAAGAGAACAAGAAATAATGCAAGTTGAGGTTATGTATCGATCAGTCTTGCTCATTTATAGTGATGAAAAAATATATGCGATAGAAGATAAGTGTCCGCATCAAGGAATTTCATTAGCGACAGGCAGGGTAGATGGGGAAGTTATCCGATGCAAAGACCACGGATTATCAATATCGCTTAAAACAGGAGCGGTAACTAGCGACAGGCAAGCCGCGTTTTTGCGGTTGGGTCAAAACAGTAGAGCGGTTTCAACCTATTCCGTTCTTTTAAAGGGAGAGAAGATTTATATCTCTGTATAGTCGTAATTTACATGTGTAAAACACAATAAAAGTATATTATTGGAGATAAACATGAACACAAAAACGTATTTATCATGGTTTATTGTTTTAGGGATTATTGCTTTACCTACTGCTATTTTTATTGTGTATTTATGGCAATTAATGCTCAATGTTGATGTGAGTTTAGACATTGGGCGATTAGCATTTCTAAGAACGGTCGTTTTTAATACGCTTTTGTCATTGATTTTGATTGGGATATTGGGTTTGATATTACTGAATGATGAGTATAAAGTGATGATTGTTAAAGAAAAGGTTCAATTGTTCGTGACAGTTACGGTGGTGCTAGGGTTTAATTTTATTTTACTTTTCGGAGGGAATTTTGTATCAATGAAATTGGCTCCGAATACATTGGTTGAATGTGTATATTGGCCAAGTATATCTGCAAATTTAGATAGTTCCTTGGGAGAGGGTTTCACGATTGAAGTTTTTGATATAGTCTATGTTAATGAACAAGTTGATTATCAAGCATACAATGTCTTTAACTTAAAAGCGCCGCACGAGACGAATGTTCAAATATATGATGTTAGCCGTTTACATCCATTTGAATCATCATTAAACTATGAACGCGCACGCATTACCGAAAGACATCAACATGCAAAAAATTATAACTGTCAAGCTTTAGATGCGAATCAATCGCTTGAGAATGCTGTTTACATTGTCCAAGGTAATGTGAATGGTGATGAACTTTCAATTTACGCTGTAAGAATTATACCGGGTTATAATATTGATCTTCCACTCAGTGAACAATCAGAGACGGTTAAAAACTTACTCGAAAACATTACTAGAACAACTATCGATTGATTTTACTATAACAAGCGCCGCACACTGTCGTGCGGCGTTTTTAATAGTATTCTGTTAACACAGATAGAGCGTTTAGGATTGGCTAGAGTTAGTTATACTATACAATCTGTTTACTAATAGAAATTATTAAAATAAAGCCTTAAAGAAAACGTTTTTACGTAATGATACAGTAGTTAAGCGCATTGGGAAAACTGTTTTTTATATCGTGATTATAGTGCTTATATGACCGCTATATAGGCGTTTAAAGATGTATTGCGGTATTTTTCATAAAGAAGTTGAAAATTTGCATTATTCTTTAAATATGGTATTATTACTAGAGCTGGTAAAATTCATTGTTGAATGTTACCATTTTTTTTATGTTCAAAAAGATAATTATGGAGGTACAACATGAGTCACTTAGAAATTAAAAACCTTTATAAAATCTTTGGTAAAACTTCAGAGAAATCTTTACGATTGAGCCAAAATGGGCTTTCTAAAGAAGAGATTTTGAAAGAAACCGGAGACACAGTAGGTGTAAACAATGTTTCGTTTAGTGTAGAACAAGGGGAAACGTTTGTTGTTATGGGATTATCAGGGAGTGGTAAATCAACTTTGATTCGCTGTTTAAACCGCTTAAATGAACCTACGAGTGGCGAGATTTTATTAGAGGGAAAAGACATTGCAAAAGCTACAAAAAACGAGTTAAGAGAAATTCGACGTAAACATATGGGAATGGTTTTTCAAAATTTTGGATTATTTCCACATAAAACGATTATTCAAAATGTTGATTATGGTTTAGAAATTCAAGGTGTCAATATAAACGAACGTCGAGAAAAAGCAAGAGAAGTCATTGAACTGGTTGGGTTAAAGGGATATGAAGATATGTATCCTAAAGAACTAAGTGGTGGTATGCAGCAACGTGTTGGACTTGCAAGAGCCCTTGTGCTTGATCCTAAGATTTTATTAATGGATGAAGCTTTTAGTGCATTAGACCCACTTATTAAGAAGAATATGCAAGATGAACTCATAGCCCTTCAAGAAAAAATGCAGAAAACCATTGTTTTTATTAC
>SKIY01000018.1 GCA_007116205.1 Candidatus Izemoplasma sp.
ATACAAGGTGAAGTTATTCAATCCCCAACGGTGTTGTTTGTTCGGGTTGGGACGATCTTTAGTGATATTAAGCGAATCTTTGGCGGATACACAACTGAACTTCCAATGACGATGCACAAAAACATGCGCTTAGAAAACACTGTTGTCCAAAATGAATCATTCGCGATTACCGCAGATTTAGCTGGGATTTACGTACAAGAACACCGCGAACGTGAAATCTATGAATGCATTGCCTGTGGGCGGTGCAATACGAAGTGCCCTGCGGGTATTTTACCATCAAAAATCATGCACGCCGCAGAGCATGAAATATATTTAGAACGGATGCGGACGGATTTATGCATTGAATGTGGACTGTGTAGTTTCTATTGTCCATCAAAAATACCGGTTATGGGATTTGTCCAAAAAGCAAAAGCAAAATTAAGGGGGGATTCATAATGTTAAAACAACAACACACCCCTTTAGTCAGTACCGTAGAAAATACTTTTAAACGCATTATAAGCTATCACATAGCAGTATGGTTTATGGTCTTTGTGGCACTAATCTTACAACTGATTGCCGATTGGCGGTTACTTATTTTTGGCTTTGGTCAAATCGCTTTAGCAGTGGCGTTTGCAAGTGCTGGTGTGGCGGCTGTGAGAATGTTAAGACGTAGACCGTATGATTCCTATACTTATTATATGGAAGCCATCACTAAGGCCTTATTAGCAGCGTTGCTTTTACCAGTACAAGCCCCGTTTTACATTATTATATTTACGATTATTTTTATTCATCTATTCGAGTGGATCTTTAAAAAACTCTTTCGTAAAAACATCATGCATCCAGTTTTATTAGCGTTATTAATTATGCATCTCGCATTTAGAGATCAACTCCAAGTATCAGAAACCATGATAAACATATTTAGTGAAGCGTCATTAGAAGTTGGACGGATACGCTTGTTGCTCGGTGTATACGAAGGACTAACGCTAGGCACAACAGCGTTTTTAATTTTAGGGCTTTTATGGATCTATTTATCCGTGACTAAAATTATCCAGTTTAAAATGAGTGTTTCTTATCTGGGCCATATGCTGTTTGGTGTTATTGTTCTAACCTTACTTACTGACTATACGATTTGGCAACTCTTCACAACACTGATCTTAGGATACACTTTATTCGTTTTAGTCTTTTTCATCGCTGAACCAACCTCGACCCCAGAAACAGATGAAATGATGGTGGTTTTCCCATTTATTAGTGTCTTATTCACCTTATGGTTTAGACTGCAGTTCGATATTATCGAAGCAGCACTTTATGCAGTTGTATTCGCTCAGTTTTTCACTTGGGTTAGTGAACAGCTCTTAAACCGGACGAGCCCAACCCGCGTCAAGATAATCTATGGATTAACCGGATTGGCATGGATTGGTATTATCATTACATTGGTCGTAACATAAAAAAAGACGCTTAAGCGTCTTTTTAAAGAAAAAGAAGAGGCTAGGCCTCTTCTTTATATGAAGGAAAAATTATTCTTGTGCTTGAGTTAAAGCAGCTTCGATTGCATCAAGGTAACCATCGATTGTAATCGTTACACCCGCAACTACATCGTCACCATCTTCGAAGTCAAACTCGTTATCAACGATGTCCCATGCAGGGATTTCTTGAGCTTCAATGATTGCATCAATAATAGCTTGGACTTGCTCATGCCACATCATTTCACCATCTACAAAGCAGTTACCGTCTGCATCATACTCAACTTCTTTAGCGCGATGCATATGGTATCCACAACCACCGTCTAATGACATTTTTGTTGTTGAAACTAGTTCTTCGTCTACAGTCATGTCGTAAGCTGTGTCTACAAAGATATCAGAGATAAAACCATTTTCATCAACAAATAATACAGCAATTGTGTTTCTGTGTCCTTCAGTGTAACCAAAGTACATACCTGGCTCGTAGTTTCCAGTTTCTACTTCTTCTTCTTCGCCATTACATGCACTTAATGCAAAAACGGCAGTGAAAACAAATAAAAGTGCTAATAATTTTTTCATCGTATTTCTCCTAGGTTTTTTTGTTTTATTTCCATTAGTATTATAAAGTCTGTAATACAAATTGTCAACACTTAATGGGCTAAAATTTGCGATTTAATTTAGAAAAACAAAGGACATTATAAAAAGTATTTTAATATCTTAATTAAGCGAAAATATGATATAATTATTCTGTTTAAAGGAGTGATTGGGTTGACTTATTTAGAAAAAGATAAAAAAACTACTGGCTTATCAATGAAACGTAGCGATAAGATATTGTTAAGTGTTGTCTTTATACTTGCGCTCATTGGATTTGCAGGAATCCTTTGGTTGCAAAGCGCACTTTCTGATGATGATGCAATCGCAATCGTTTCTTATGATAACACGCCAATCATGGAAATATACTTAAGCGATGGTGACTATACAATCATTGATCCAAGTAGAATTGTCCGCGCCGATGCACTCGGGGTTGTCAATGACTCAAGTTCTCCTTATCAAGGATGTTTTGAAGAAACAAACACCTATTGCGTGATGGGAGAAAATGGACCTGTTGTGATCCAGTATGATAATAACCGCGTGAGTGTCATTTATGAAACCAGTCCTTATAATCTCTGTCGTAATCATGGCCCGACAAACTCACCAGCACGCCCGATTACTTGTCTGCCGAATTTAGTCACAATCCGTATCGAAAGCCAAGAAGATACCGATGATGCCTATATTGAAAGGAGATATCCATGGATCCCACACAAGCAGCATTAATTGAACTGATCTTATTTTTTATTATTTTTCCAGTCACTTTTAAAGCAATGATGGCCTTAGATATTACCAAAGGATTTCAAAAAGGAGCAGTATGGCAAATCCAGATTATTTATATCTTTCTTAGTATTGCATTAGCTTATCTTGTATCAAGTGGGTTATTTCGACTGATCGAGTTGAGCCATCGACTATTACTATAAAAAAATAAGGATGCGTAATCCTTATTTTTTATCGGTAATCAATAAACGTTTTAACGATCTCAATATGAGCATTACCACTTGTTAAGTTTTGCACTTGCTTTTTCATCTCATCAAAGCTATTTTCAGTGCATTGAAAATAAATCATTACATCTTCTTTATAAATTGTATCGGTTATCTCACCATAGTGTTTCAACAAGCGTACAACGCCATCATAATGCGGAAATATCGTGTTTATAACAACAGTACACATTGACATTTGCACTGTGTACTCCGCCATTTTCACAGCTTCGCTCGCACCACCTGTATAGGCTCTAACTAAACCACCAGCGCCTAACTTGACACCACCGTAATACCGAATGACAACACATAAAACATTCGTTAAATCGTTTTTCTTTAATACTTCAAGGATAGGGAGACCAGCCGTTTTGCTTGGCTCACCATCGTCTTCATACTTTTGGATTTCCCCGCGATGCCCTAAAATATAACCATAACAGTGATGCGAAGCATCAGGGTATTGCTTTTTCAAACCAGTAAGCAAGTGTTCGATATCTTTAAAAAATGCCGCAGGGATTAAATGGGTAATAAAAACAGACTTCTTTATTTCGGCTTTATGGGTCACCGCTTTACGAATAATTTTCATTATATCACCTTTTCTCTTACCTATTATACAATAGATAAAATTGAATCGGTAGAAACGTGGAAAAAAAAGCAAATTTGTTGTATAATTCAAATGGTGATTCTATGGATAAAAAGCATACATACGGTATTCAAATAATCAAGCAGCTTCAAAGCCACGGCTATGAAGCCTATTTTGTCGGTGGGTATGTACGCGATTATATTCTAAAAATCCCGACAAAGGATATTGATATAACAACAGACGCTAAAACCCATGAAGTTATGCCTTTGTTTGAAAAGGTAGTACTTACGGGTGAGAAGTACGGCACAGTGACTGTAATTATTAATGGCTATAGCTTCGAAGTAACAACATATCGAAGCGAAGCTACCTACAGTGATTCAAGACATCCAGACGAGGTGCAATTTGTTACTTCTTTAAAAGAAGATTTAGCACGTCGTGATTTTACCATCAATCAGTTGGTTATGGATAGCGATTTAAATATTTTAGATCACTACGGTGGACGTGAAGACATTAAGTGCAAACGCATCCGTACCATTGGTGCTCCAAAACAACGTTTTGAAGAAGATGCATTGCGCATCTTACGTGCTTTTCGGTTCGTCGCAAAACTCGGATTTACAATCGAGGAACAAACGTTAAACGCTATATATGAATCACGCTATCGCTTACAACATGTTGCGATTGAAAGAATTCAAGACGAACTTACAAAACTGTTTAATCAATCCCATAAACAAAAAGCCATTGATGCGATGTTATCAACGGCTATTGATAAAGCATTGCCAGATTTACTTGGCGATTTAAAGATACTTAAAAACATTCAAGTACCTTATTTTGCTGAAGATGCTTTTGCAGCACTTTTCATAGAAAATTTAGCGACATTATCACATTTCAAATTTTCAAAAAAAGCGCAACGCACTTACAAAGACCTTTACAACATATACTACCAAACTAAAGACGCACCATTTCAACCAGAACACCTCTTTCAATTTGGTAAAGCGCTTTGCTTAAAAGTGAATCAAATACATCGTATGCTAGATAATAAAGATCACGAAAAAACGATTCACAAGCTTGACCAAACACTGCCTATCCGACGCGTCTGTGAATTAGCGTTTAAAGGTGAAGATATTATTGAAGCATTTGAGCTTGAAAACCGTAAATATATCGGACTAATTATCGATCATTTACTACTTGAGGTGTTACACAACCGTGTGCCTAATACATACGAAGCTTTAAAAGCCGCCGCAACTAAGTACATAAAGACTATTTTAAAGGAGATTTAACATGGCAGATTTTCGCGCATATATCGATGATTTTAATCATATTACCATCATCGTTCCTAAAAGTATTCATAAATATAAAACTGATCATTTTGAAGCGCGCGGTAACGATGAAACATTAGCGCTAAAAGTTGTCGAACATGAAACCAGTGAACACCACCATAAATATACGGTTGAGTATGAAGGGTTTATCTTTTTAAACAAAACGTATACCGTTCATGATGAAGATGGCCATCACGCCGAACTTTTCAGCGGTAAAATCGTCCGCACCGAGGCATTCGATGATTTATTCGCCTATGAAGGAAATGATCTTGGCGTTCGGTATAGTGAGGAACATACAACCTTTAAAATTTGGACACCGGTTGCTAAAACAGTGACGTTAGTACTTATTAATAAACAAGGTGAAAAAGAAGAAAAAGCGCTGCAGTACGATAATCAAGGCGTCTGGTCAATTCGTGTGGATGAAAATATCGAAGGGTATCATTACCGGTATTTAGTTTATGTTAACGGTACAACACACACTGTCACAGATCCATATGCAGTCGCATCAACTGCAAACGGGGAATATAACGTTGTTATAAACCCTGAGGCATGTTATAAAATGCAATCAAACATCCCTGAATTTTCATCGGAACCGACCGATGCAATTATTTATGAGATGAGCATTCGTGATTTAACCAGCGATCCATCGATAAACGCTCAAAACCCAGGCACCTATCAAGCTGCAATTGAGACAAACTTAAAAACAAAAGAAGACCAACTTGCAGGGGTTGATTACCTTAAAACTATTGGGGTTACACACCTTCAAATCATGCCTTTTTATGACTTTGAAGGCGTTGATGAAAACCATCCGAAAGATGCGTATAACTGGGGCTACAATCCGAGCCAATATTTTGTTCCAGAAGGATCGTTTACCATACATCCAAACGATCCATACGAACGCATAAATGCACTTAGAAAGATGATTGATTTTTATCATCAAAATGGGTTGCGTGTCGTGATGGATGTTGTGTATAACCACGTATACGATTTAACAACATTTCCGTTTGAAAAATTGGTACCTGGGTATGCATATCGTTATGATCAACGCGGTATCCGAACAAATGTTAGCGGGTGTGGCAACGATTTAGCCACAGAGCGCAGTATGGTTCGAAAGCTCATTGTTGATAATGTGATGTTTTGGACAAAGCAGTATGGGATTGATGGCTATCGGTTTGATTTAATGGGATTAATTGATGTCAAAACCATGCATAAACTGCGCCAACGCCTTGAACATTATCGCCCAGATATGATTGTTTACGGTGAAGGCTGGGAAATGCCTGCGCCGTTACCAAAAGGGTTACTTGCACACCAACACAACAAACAAGTCCTGTTTAACATTGGGTTCTTTAATGATACGTTTAGAGAACTCATAAAAGGTGGAACCTTTGAGTTAAAACAAAAAGGCTATGCATTAGGCAATACAGATAAGAAAAAAAATGTTAAACAGGCAATATTAGGAAGTGCACAAAAGTACACACAACCCGCACAATCTATTAACTATGTCGCATGCCATGACAACCACACCTTATACGATAAAATAACCTTAGCGATGCCAAGTCAATCAGAAACGACTAAACAAAAACATCAAGAACTTGCAACCGCTTTGGTCTTGCTTTCACAAGGCGTTCCATTCATCCATATGGGACAAGAATTTTTCCGTACAAAAGGCAACGACGAAAACAGCTATAAAAGTCCTGATAGTGTCAACCAAATAGATTGGCGTCTTGTCGATACACATCAAGATGCCATAAAAAGATTCAGAAAACTGATTGAGATTCGCCAATCATATTCTATCTTAAGACTGAAAAACAAACGTAAAATAGCTGAACAAACAACTTTAACTTTTACCGATAAAGGCAGTGCGATATACTGCTTAAACGATCACCAAACAGCGCTTTATATTGTATTTAAAAACACCCCAACTAAAGAAGTTATTTCACTAAATAGAAAATATGAGATTTTATTTAGCCACCAGGATACAACAACGATTGAAGACGGAAATTTAATTGTTACTGATATTGGTGCTACGGTATTGAAAGGAAGATAGAATGAATACATTTTATGCCAAAATTATAGCGACAAACACCACGACATACGAAACAAACACATTGAGCGTCCTCACCGAAGAAACAGCAAAAGAAGAATCAACCTTGCAACGCCCAACGACCTTGCGCATTGCAGAAGATGTCTTCTTAAATGTAGGCGATGTGTATTATTTTGAAACAGAACCCATCACCCACAACGATAAGGACCAACAATTAGTACTCCGTTATCAACACGTTAACGACTGTAAGTTAAAACTTTCAGAAAAAGAATCATTAATGCGAACATTTTATGCATTCGCACCTGTTGATATCGAACAAGTGAAAGAAAGTGTTGAAAAATACTTAAACAAACTTGAAAATAAAAACATTGTTACGATTACGAAAAGTCTTTACGAAAAATACGAGGATAAATTTTATCTTTATCCCGCAGCCACTAAATTTCATCATGCATATATTGGTGGCTTAGCGCATCATACCGAAACAATGTTGCGCTTAACAGATGGGCTTTTAGCAGTATATCCGTTTTTAAACAAAGATTTACTAATTGCCGGAATCATATTACATGATGTTTGTAAAACCATCGAACTTTCAAACTATAAAGAACCTGAGTATACCAAAGAAGGCCGATTGATTGGGCATATTACCATGGGTGTTAAAGCAATCACAAAAGTTGCTGTAGAGCACGATATTTATGATACGGAAGAACGGTTACTACTTGAACACATTATATTATCACATCATTA
>SKIY01000029.1 GCA_007116205.1 Candidatus Izemoplasma sp.
ACGATGGATAAGCACAATAAATGAAAAGGTACCAAAAACAATGCCTATATAAGGTAATAAAAGACCAAAACTCGCAATGTTAATTACCCCATTGATCATCACTAATAAAGCAACTGCTATTAAAACAATTAAAACCCCTCTTAATAGTTTTTGATTGCTAAGTGATCGTTTTAATCGGTCTTTATTTGCTTCTTCTTTTCTAAGCTTTTTAACAGTGGCTCTATTTTCATCACGATTGATTTGATATTTCTTAATTTTTTCTTCAATAAATGTTTTAACGTTTTCGTGATGGGCATCTTTATAAAAGTTTTGATATTGCGATAATGGTTCATCGATTACTGTGTTATCCATCGTTTGACTGTTCGCCAAATTCACCATCTCCTTACAACCATGATTCTCTATATTAGTGAACTTGGTTATAATTTTCCATTGTCTAAGTTGTTTAGTTATAACAAATAAATTATAGCACTTTAAATAGCTAAATTTCCATAGAAATTTAGCTATTATAAAAACTTATAAGAAACGATAATTTGATAATCAACATAATTATTGCTTTTTAAGAGATACGTCTAATAACTTTAACCTAATAAAGTGTATAAAAAAGCATCAGGAACATCTCTTTAATTAGCGATTTATCGCAAAATTTCATCCAGTGCTTTTCCTTTAGCTAACTCGTCTATAAGCTTATCCAAAAACCGTATTTCCTGCATAAGTGGGTCCTTAATAGTTTCAACACGAACACCACAAATAACCCCTTTAATCATTTTTCTTTTTGGGTTGAGTTTTGGTGCTTCATTAAAAAACGTTTCAAAATCCACTTGTTTATCAAGTTGATTTTTTAAGGTTTCTTCATCATATCCAGTCAACCAATAAATAATCATATCCACGGCTTCTTTGCTGCGATGCTTTTTGCGTGCTTTTGTTATATAGTGCGGATAAACATCCTTAAATGCCATTGTATATATTTTTGGCTTTTGCATAATCATTCTCCTTTAAAAAATTAACGGTGTTTTTTTTACTGCTTTCCCTAAATAAAAACTATTAACCATCCGATAATCACTATCTATAATCACAATATCAGCATCGAAACCAACGCGAAGTTCTCCTTTTTGTTTTAACTGAAAAATACGCGCAGTATTTTTAGTGACTGGATACAACGCCTTCGTTAAATCAATATTTTCATCTAGTACAACACTTCTTAGTGATTCAAAAAGCGACTGCACTTGACCAATACCCATTTTGATGAACCGTTTATCGTCATCAAAGATTGGCAAACTGCCTTGCCCATCTGAAGAAAAAGTAATATTTTTTAAATCAACGCCTTTTGCAAGCGCTTTTTTAAACGCTTTAGAAGCGGATAAATCATCGTCCTCTTTACCGAGATACGTCGTAAAATCAATCGTTGCGTGATATTTTTTACTATACGCAATCCCCGCTTCTAACAACGCCTTAGAACGGTTGATATGCGTAGGATGGATTTTACTAACAGGGACATCGGTCTTTTCAAGCACATCAATAAGTGGTGTCAGTCCTGCTTTCCCCCCACCGATATGGATATTCGTCACACCCGATTTTCCGGATAAAAGCCCCGCAACATGCGTTTCTGATAACAAACGAACGAATGCATCATGGGACGGATGTGAACTGCGATGATCCGACACGGCAATCTCACCGGTTCCGATAATCTCTTTAACAAACAACAAATCATCAGTTATAGATTTTGTAAGTGTTTTAACTGGTACCTGATAACTCCCAGTTAACGCATACGCCGTCATCCCTTGTTCGTTTAATGCTTTCGTTTTCGCGATTAAATTTTCCATACTTCTTGTGTACCCATCCGTTCCTAGCACACCAATCACTGATGTAATCCCGGCTTTTTGAAACTGGGTAATATCAATATCGGTAATCCGTGATTGATAACTCGCCTCACCACCGCCACCACAAACATGCACGTGGTTATCGATCAATCCTGGAATCGCCATCTTGCCCTTGTAATCAAACACCTCTATATCAAGGCCTTTTACATCAATATGTTTCGCAATCTTAGCAATGCTTTTCCCGGCTATTAAAATATCATTAACACCGAGTTCGTCCGGTGTATATACCGCGACATTTTTTATGAGTTTAAACATTGTCTCACCTGCTTTTTAGTTTACTTTTATTGTATCGTGTTTCAGACGTTTTTTAAAGGCAAAAGAAAAGTGCTTTAGCTGAAGCCAAAGCACACTGTTTACTCTTTTGAACACTTATATGATTTAACAATTGAGGCTAAATGCTTTTTAATGCTTTTACCCTCTCTTAAATCGATATCTTCAATAATACTCGCAAAATCTTCATCGCTAAAATGGGTTTTGCCGTTGCTTGAATGATCTTCAATAAAGATTTTTTTATTAGGGGTTTTAATATTAACACTTGCATCTACGAGTAACTCTTCAAACAATTTTTCCCCTTTGCGAAGCCCTGAATATAAAATATCAACATCAATATACGGTTTATACCCTGCTAAACGAATCATCTTTTCTGCCAAATCTTTAATCTTGACAGGTTCCCCCATATCAAGCACAAAGATTTCGCCACCTTTTGCATAAACTGCCGATTGCAATATGAGCGATACCGATTCTGGTATCGTCATAAAAAATCTTGTGATATCTGGGTGGGTTACCGTTACTGGGCCACCTTCTTCAATCTGTTTTTTAAAAAGTGGGATAACACTGCCGTTAGAACCGAGCACATTCCCGAATCTAACCGCCGCAAAATTTGTATGTTCACTCCCTTGATTGAAGTGTTGAATAATCAGTTCTGCATACCGTTTCGTCGCGCCCATAATATTGGTTGGACGCACCGCTTTATCACTACTAACTAAAATAAACTTCTTGACGTTGTATGCACTGGCTAGTTTTGCGGTGTTATAGGTTCCGATAATATTCGTCCGTATCGCTTCTTGCGGACTATCTTCCATTAACGGAACATGTTTATACGCGGCTGCATGGAATACCAAATCGGGTTTATATTCATCAAACACTTGTTTTAAGCGATCATAATTATAAACACTACCAATCACAACTTCTATGCAATCTTTATACTTGTCTCTAGCACATCTTCTAGTGAGTTCTTGTTGGATGTCATACGTTGAATTTTCATATATATCAAAAATTATCAGTTTTTTTGGTCTTAGGTTGACGATTTGTCGTGATAACTCACTCCCAATCGATCCCCCACCACCAGTGACCAACACAACTTTATTTTTAACAAAATTTTCTAGCCCTTCATTATCAAGATGAATTTCTTCTCTTTCTAATAAATCTTCAATTTTAACATCAATGATTTTTTGCGGTTGACCGCTTTCCATCTCTTCCATTAAAGGCAACCGTTTAATCCGGACATGTTTTTCAGAAAACATCTTTAACAAAACTTGTAGTTTACGGTAAGAAATATTTTTAATAGCAATAATCACTTCTTCTATTCTAAACTGTTCAATATAATCAGGCGTTCTTGAAATCGGTCCTAAAATATCAATACCCGATAACCGACTGCCTATCTTATCGTAATCATCATCGATAAATGCCACCGGGATATTCGGTAAGTTTTTATTGCGGTAAATCTCTTTTAAAACCATTTCTCCGCCGTCTCCAGCACCAATAATTAAGGTTCTAACACCGAGTGCAGACTTCCAATCCATGTTCGTTCGAAGGAAATTAATCGCCCGCTTAAGAATCCGAGGGAATGTGATAAACATCATTTCAAGGGGTGCGATAAATATAAAGACGCTCCAACGCACAAACTCTATTTGGGTAACCCCAAAGAAAAAAGATAAGAATACATTTGATACAATAACGACTAAGAAAATTTTAAACCCATCTTCAAACCCAAAGTGTTCAAGCAACATCCTATAAAGCCCAAACGCGGCATAAAAAATAATTTTTAAGATGATAATAATTGGTAAAATCATTAATATACTTGTGTAATCAATTGATAAATCAAGGACTCTAAAAACAAAAATCGTAAGTCCATAAGTCATCACAATTAAAAATGCATCAATTAACATAAACTGTGCTGCACGCATCCACTTTTTCATTTTTAATGATTTCGTCATACTTAACCTCCCCCGAAGTTCATCTTACGCACCGATAAGAAAACGCACGATAAAGTAACCGCATCATGCGTGAATATAAGAATATGTAATACATTACCCCTACCACTCCGTAACAATAGTAACAATCTTATTAATCGTAATCTATTATAGCATAGACATCAATAATTTGTGAAATTTTCTCGTTGACCTTTAAAAAAGTACAAATTTATAGTATTATTCTTGAAGATATACACATAAAAACTTACAAAAAACAATGCGTGTCATTTTTGTAAAGTTTTGCTATAATGATTTTATAATATGCATAGGGGGCTTACTCATGGATAACCAAGAACAATACGAACAAGAACTAGATCTTAATCAACTTATCCGCATTATGCTGATGCGTTGGTACATTATTTTAGCAGCCGTTGTAGTAGTTGCTGGAGCCGCAACATTTTATACGTTCATGATGCAAGATGATTATTACACCGCAGAACGTACATTCGCAATTTCGGTTGAGGCAGATGATACCTCTACAGTAGCTGGACATCAACTTGCAGAACGATTAGTAAACTCATACATTGACTTTTCAACCAGCAAGGTTGTCCTCGATGAGCTTCGTGATGTATTGCAAGATCATCCTGATATTACGAGAACATATACAAATACGCGTTTAAGAAATATGATTACTGTTTCAGGGCGCAGCACACAATCGATTGCAATCGATATAACGGTCACTTCTGGTGACCCAGATGAAGCAGCCATTATCGCAAATGAACTATTTAACGTCATTGATATGTTAACCCGTAGCGATCAAATCGAAAATCTCCAAACCGTCGATTCTTGGGGAATCGCAGATGTCCCTGAATTCCCAAGTGGACCAAACCGTTTACTATATATGGTAATTGGGGTTATCCTCGGTGGTATGGTTGGTGTCTTCGGTGTTTTCTTATTTGAATTTTTTGATAAAACGATTAAATCTACAAAAGACGTTGAAAGTAAACTTGGCATTCGCGTACTGGGTATTCTTCCAGATTACGAAATGGAAGAGGAGGTTGTTGAATAATGAATGTCTTTGAAAGTTTTAAAAACAAACAAGCCAGTGATGAATACCACGTTATCACGATGAATAATCCAAGTAGTGCAATCTCTGAACAGTACCGTAAATTGAGAACCAATATAGATTATTCAAGTTTTAATAAAGAGATTAAAGTGATGAACTTAACGAGTTCATTTCCGGGTGAAGGTAAAACCGTCACCGCCTTAAACTTAGCCGTAGTTTACAGCCAAGGGGAACAAAAAACCTTACTCATTGATATGGATTTACGGAAACCAAAACTCCATCGTGGCTTCAATCTCTCAAATGCACAAGGATTAACGGATATTATTATTAAAAACAAAAGTAAAGATGATATGATTCAAGAAGTCAATGAGTTTTTACATGTTTTACCAGCTGGTGAGAAAATGCCATTTCCGGCAGAGTTTCTTATGAGTAAAAAACTCCAAGCTTTAATCGAAACGCTAAAAGGTGAATATGACCGCATTATTATCGACTGCCCACCGATGACAGCCGTGACCGATGCAAGTATTATCAGTAAGTTTACAGATGGTACAATTATTATTGTTGCTTCTCGTAAAACAAATGCTGATGTCGCACAAGGTATTGTTAAAACCTTAAAAGACAACGGCGCAAACATTTTAGGGTCTGTCTTAACCCGCGTTCAAAGAAAAGATCAACGCTATATTTCAGGCTATTACTACTATAGTGACTACGCAGAATAATGATTATTATAAAACCGCAAGTTTTGGATAAAACTTGCGGTTATTTTTATAATCGATAGCTAATTACAGTTCAATCACTTGATCAATAAGTTCATCATTGAGTGGACGATGGGAAATAATAATACATGTTTTATTGGTAAGTTCTTTTATATTTTTAAGCACAATAGCTTCCGTAGTTTCATCGAGCGCTGATGTTATTTCATCTAACAACAATATCGGTGCTTCTTTTAATAAAGCTCTCGCGATTGCCAAACGCTGTATTTGACCTTCACTCAATCCTTTACCCCGTTCTTTTAACACCGTATCATACCCGTGAGGCATTGCTAAAATCGCGTCATGAATTCCTGCGGCTTTCGCTGCATCAATAACCTGTTTACGCGAAACGTTTTTTTGGTTATAAACAATATTTTCTTTAATCGTTCCTGACAAAATCATTAATCCTTGCGGAACATAGGTAAAGTATTGTCTTGTGTTTTCAGAAATCGTTACTGACTCTTCACCTTTAACGATTGCTAACTGTCCTTCATTTGGCTCTATAAGTCCTAACATCAGTTTAAACAAGGTTGTTTTTCCGATGCCTGAATCGCCCTTTATATGTACAAACTGATTCGGTTTGATATGCATTGAGAAATCCCTAAATACTTGAGCATCGCCATAACTGAAAGATACTTGATCAATCTTTAACACCGTAAACAGAGTATCTTTATGAGCATGTGCTGTTTTAACTTCATTAGGGATACTTTCTAACGCCATAATACGTTCTGCACTAGCGAGCATCGCATAATATTTTGGTAAAAGATTGCTTAAGCCACTAAAGGGTGATTGCATGTATTCAACCAGTTGAATAATCGCAATCAAACTCCCAAACGTTAACAAGCCCATACCAATATTATATGCCCCATAAATAATCGCAAATGCATACCCTGCCGCAAAAAATCCGTTCAGTGCAGTCCCAGCAATAATACTAATGCGGTGTTTTGCCATGCGCGCTTTAAAAAATGTGTTCTGATTGTTTTCTAGTTGTGCTTTCGTATAGCTTTCTGCTTCAAAAGCTTTAATTAACATCACATGTTCTAACCCTTCTTGCATAAAGCTACGCAGTAAAGCTTCAGCATCTTGCATCTGGTTATGTCTTCTTTTAATTTCACCACGAATAATAATACTTACTAGTAATAATAAAAACCCAAACCCTAACATTAATCCCGCAAACAATACATCTAAAAAGAACAGTAAAATGAATGCAAATACAAACCGTAAAATCAAAAACACAAATCTTGGTACTAACTCCACTAAGCCTTCACTAATTTTCACAACATCACTATCTAAATAGTTCATCAATTGACCCGTATGATACGCATCAAGATTTGGTTGTTTTTTATGAATAATATCCCCGTAAAGATACGCTTTAATCCGTTTATCGGTTAAAGCGCGGTAATACATCATTAAATAGTTATAAATGGCTCTAAAGATTAATTGAAATATTAAAATACTTACCACAACAATTGCCCCTAAAACAAACTGTGACCCATCGCGCGACTGCGCACCATCAAGGGTTAATTTTGTAAAATAGGCAAACAATACGGCGGTTGCACTTAAAACAGCACTCATTAGCACAAGCGCAATGAGTGGCACTTTTAAAAAACGATGTCTTTTTGCTAACCATTGTTTCGTTTTTGTCTTTTCCATAAAAATCACCTGTATCTTTATTTTATCACAGATTGGTAATTCTTTTTTTAGAGAATGTAATTGCTTTATCTTTCATG
>SKIY01000064.1 GCA_007116205.1 Candidatus Izemoplasma sp.
CTTGCGCATCATCCATAAACAAAGCAAACTTAGAAGCATAGCCCAAACGGCTTTTTATGACATCTAATGCAGCCTTTTTTTCACTAACAACAAGGACATTTTCACCCTTATCAATCTGCTTGGCAATGAGCGAGGTAATAACTTGTGATTTACCGGTCCCAGGTGGACCCCAAATCACCAAACGGTCTTGCGAATCCAGCAGCGATAACACTTTTTCTTGTGAATAATTTAAATCATTGATATACGTTAGTTGTGTCTCTTGTACTGGTGTATTATTCACCTCATCAAAAGGAGTCTCTTTTGAGTGATCATACGTTTTATAAGGATTTTCTAATAAACCCTCTAACAATTGATTGTACTTTTTTGTGTCAATGATTTTTGAAATATCTTCTTGAATTTTTGATGAGTAAATACTAAATTTACCCAATACTAAATAGTTTTTAATTTCAAGCTGTCCTTTTTTCACTTTCTTAAAATCTGCTTTTACCGTGCTTTCAAACCTTTGAAACTGTAAGTTTGGTGTCGGTTGCGTAACCTCTAAATGGTTTTTTGCTAAAAACGGTAAGAGCACAGAATCAATCGTATGGATGGAAATATCTTCTGATTTAGGGACATCTTTAATATCATCGACGCCATTAAACTTATGATGCGCTAACAATAAATCCCTGTTTAACATAACATCACGGTCTTGATCAAACTTTAAATAAAAATCCATCCCTTTACGTTCTAAAACCACAGGAAAAAACTTTAAGGGTGCTTTTACTTCAAACCCATCTTTAGGAAAACGACCTTGTATATAGGGGTAGGCTATGTATAGATTATATGAACCTGTTTCTTTTAAGTCGCGATTAATTTCGCGGTATAGTAAAGTTAAGTGCCGGTAATACGCATCGTTTGATGCGTTCGGTTCTTTCCGATTGGTTAAGCGTTGAGGTTTATTTGATTGAAACAACATTAACTTCTTTAACGTTTCTTGCTTATGATAAAGCGTTAAATCAATCCCGTATCGATTCGATAGTTTATTCGCGTAAAGATTCCGGTTACGCCTTGAAATATTTGTTAACCTATCTTGATAATCAGATAATAAATTCTTTGTTTTTTTGGAAACATCAACCTCTTGAATCAATGCGTTTTTATGCAAATAAATCACCCGTAAAAAATCTTCTGCATACACATCGACAAAAACCTTTCCCAATCCCTGAATGGCTTCAAAATCAGCGGTTTTTAAAGGTTTTCTTTTCGCGATTTCTCTCAATGCTTCATCAGAACATATAACCGGTAATCGCCCGTCTTTATCTTTATAGCGTACTTTTAATTGATCGCGCTTTTCCGCTAGCGCTTCTAGTAATAAATCTTTTTTTAGTGGCATTATAAAACTCCTAAGTGCGTCATTAAAATAATCCTTACCTATAGTTTATCATAACGACATAGATAGAACTAAAGATTAATACTTATAAGATAGAAAAATGCTTACTGATTGTGTACTCAAGTAAGCATTTTTTATCCACTGTTTTTGCCTATTCAATAAAAAGAACAACAAACATATTGAAAACAATCGTCATCCCTAATAAAACCAAAGCACTTATAACCCCGTAAGCTATTTGCCAATCTACCTCAGCAGTACTTTCGCTTCCAGCGATTGTATAGACGATGTTTATCGTGTTTGGTAAACTAATAAACAAAACAAACGCGACTATAAATAAAACTAACGAGACAATCCGTAACGGTTTTGAGATCATCGCAATCACACCCGCAATGATTGGTAGTCCATATGCAAACAATGCAAAATAGGATACGGGTAGTTCAGCATTTACAATCGTTCCTAATCCGAACACATCAATATCAACCAACGTTTTCCCAAATCCGATGTCTAAACCGGTGTATTGTAAATCCTGATAATTTAATGCTGGCAAAACAATTGTTAATGCAATCGTTATCCCTAAAACAAATATTGTTAATAGGCTCAGTCGCCTTAAAAATTCCATAATTAAAACACTCCTTACTATGTATACAAAAAAAAGCGCACTTTTATTGGTAAAACCATAAAAATGCGCTAATTAATTTTATTCTGACTCATTTTTTTGATAAACACGAACATATTCTACTTCCATTAACACGGGATTATCAAACAAACTATCATCTGGGAGTCTTCCATCGTCAAATGAACCACCGATCGCAAGATTTAATAGTAGATAAAATTCTTGATCAAATGGTGCTGGGAAATCATGTCCCTCAGTAAACCAAAGTCTACTCATTTTTACCAAGTTATCATTAACATACCAGCGTATTTCATCTTCTTCCCATTCTACTGCATAAACATTAAAATCCGCGATGCTTCTTCCTGCTGGAAAGTAATAGACTTGATGTGTGTGGGTATTGTTTGGCCACGACCCACCAAAGTGTAAAGCTGCGATGGAACGATCTGGCTGTCGACCTCTTGCTTCCATAATATCAATTTCCCCTGAAGCAGCCCAACCGCCATAGACATCATATTGTGGCATCATCCAAAATGCTGGCCATAACCCATTTCCAATAGGTAAGCGTATACTTGCTTCAAAACGTCCATATTTTTGATAAAAGGTTGGTTTTGTCCACATCCGTGCTGATGTGTAATTACTTCCAGAAAACAATTCCTGTTTTGCTTCAATAATTAATCTACCGTTTTCAACTCTAGCATTATCTTCACGATAGTACTGCGCTTCATTATTTCCCCAACCGGTTAATCCGTACTGTGTCCCTGTCCCGGTTTGAAACGCCCACTTATCAAGATCAATGCCTTGGGCATTTAAGTTTTCACCCTCACCTGTAAACTCATCACACCATGTAATAACATAGTCACCAATAACTGGATTTCCACAATGCGCAAGCGGATCATCTTCATCGCTTTCTAAAACCGTGATTAAGCGATTGGTCGTAAACGTTGTACCGTCTTGAGACGTCGCCGTATAAACCAATAAAAACTCACCATACGCTTGAACATAGTCGTTAACTATATTTAAATGCTCAAGTCCCAATATTTCTATAGAATCGGTAATATCTAAACCTTCACTATCTAATGCTGTTACATCTTCATATGGATCAAAATAATCGCCTTGATCAAGCGTGACATCCTCAGTTCCATAAAACCCTGATTCATCAATGATTTCATCATCATTGTCTTCTGTGTCATCAACTAAATTATCTGTTTCACATGCATAAAGCGTGAAACCAAATATTAATACCATTAAAAACCATATTTTTTTCATATCATCATCTCCAAAGTGTTAAACAATCTAAATCATTTTCGGTTTACATTATAACACAACCGAATACATCCTATACCTAAAATATATTTATCTTACAGATATTTTTAAGTAACGACCTATGCATATTTTCGTTCGCTTATTTAAACTTTTATTTTTTTCCGTTTCATTGTATAATCATGAGTATTGTTTATTATTAATGAATGAAAGGTGGTGGTTTTGTGAAAAAGATTTTTATTTTTTTGACTTTATTAATCTTGAGCGTAACCATGGTTGCCTGTCAAGACAATGACGTTATCTACGATGAGGAACCTGATTTAGTGCTTGATGCGGCGCGTTTCACAGAACTTGAAAACACCTTAGACGCAGAAATACCGTATTTTTTTAATCAAAATATTTTATTACCTTCTGTATCTGATTTTACCTTAGAATGGACATTCAACGACGAAGCTATAACCAATATTTTAATCTATGAACCCCCTATGATCGATACCGAAGTTACGCTCAGTGTAGTGGCGCATTTCGGAGAAACCACCGAAACTTACACCTTTGAAATGTTACAGCTTGCACCTGATTCTGCAGCCAATGCCAACGTCATGCACATCCAAGTCGACATTCCGATTGAAGATGTTACAAAAACAACCTACAGAAACGCTTCAGTTCGGGTTTTCGGCAGAAACAACAGCCAATACAGAGTAGTGTTTGAGAACAATATGGTCGAAATACGTGGTCGTGGTAACTCAACATGGGCAATGCCAAAGCGACCTTATCGACTTAAATTTTCTGAAGATGTATCCATTTTAGGTATGCCTGCGGCTAGAAATTATGTGTTGCTCAACGAGTATGCGGACAAATCACTGCTTAGAAACACTATCGCTTATAAATTTTCAGGCATGTTAACACATATCGAACACGCAGCTTCAACACGTGTTGTAGAAGTGTATTTTAACGGTCGATACAACGGGGTATATACACTTACAGAGCATATGGAAATTCATGAAAACAAACTGTTTGTTCCAACCGATCCTAACAGTTTAGATGCGGGGTATTTTTTCGAACTTGATCAACGCTTTTATGAACATGGATACATCGAAGGATATGATGGCTTTAACGTCTCTAATAATCCATATACTGTCAAGTTTCCATCCGATGATATTTTAACGCCTTCTCACATTGAATATATTCGGAACTATGTGGTTGATATGGAATCAGCTTTGCGCAATCAGTCTGGTTATGAAAACTATCTCGACGTTGATAATTTTATAGATTACTTCATCGTCCAAGAGCTCTTTAAAAACGTTGATGTCGGTTGGGGTAGTGTGTTTATTTATAAACGGCCTAACGAAGTGTTAAAACTCGGTCCGATTTGGGATTTTGATCTCGCGATTGGTAATGCTGATTACATTGATTACGGTTTTCAAAACTGGTATGGCATGCGCGATCATAAAAATATTTGGTTTCAATTAATGATGGCTATTCCAGAAGTTCGCACCCGCTTTAGAGACCGTTATATCGAAATTTATGATACGATAATCCCAGACATACTACGCGTCGTTGAGTCATTTGGCGAAGCCATGCAACCGGTTGCGAATCGCAACTTCAACCGCTGGGACATTCTTAATCACTATGTGTGGCCAAATCCAAACGAAGTCGTCTCACAAACAACTTATCAAGGACAGGTCGATTACATATATAACTATATTGATCAGCGCGCTACATGGATGTATTACGCTGTACAATCTCCAAATTTTCAAAACGGCATATTTGATTAACAACAATACATTTTATAGAGGTGACTTATGTTAGATACCATTTACGAAACCATTTTAATTTCTGATGAAACAATTATCACATTTCTTGTCTCGATGGCTTTTGCAATACTTTTAGGGCTCACAATTGCCTTAATTTATCGATACACCCATCGTGGTATGAACTACGAAAGTGCATTTTTATCAACCCTTGTCATGCTAGCACCGATTGTTACGCTAGTCATGTTCTTTATTAAAGGAGACTTAGTGTTATCGCTTGGCCTTGTTGGGTCATTATCAATTATTCGTTTTCGAACACCTATTAAAGATACCCGTGATATGGTCTTCTTGTTTTGGTCGATTGCAATTGGGCTTGGTGTGGGTACATTAAACTGGACCCTTGCAGTGTTCGCAACGATTATTATTGGTTTCTTAATTTCTGCGTTTTACATTATTAAATACGGACGACAAATCCATGCAGAATACGTTTTAATTATCTCTGGTAGTAAAACTTTTGATGATGAAAAAATGCATGATTTTTATGACGGGAAAAATATTGATGTGCAGTTACGCAGTAGTGAAACCGAAGGTGAACGCTTTGAACACGTCTATGAACTGCGCTTTGAAAACAAAGATTTACCAACCGTAAAAGCACTTGTTGAACATATTCAAAAATTCGATAACATACAAAAAGTATCATTGTTGTCTCCACAACTCACTTTACCGATGTAATTTTTTAGGAGGTATACTATGCGAAACACCTCCCGTTTCGAATATAAGTATATACTTTCACACGCACAGTACTATGCGGTGAAAAATGCATTACTGCCTTATCTTGAAAAAGACTTCTATACTAAACACGCGCCTGAGGGGCGTTATTTAGTCAGAAGCATTTACTACGACACCCATCTATTAAAAGCGTTTCACGAACGAAATGATGGACAATACGGACGCATAAAACTCCGTATTCGTGCTTATCAAGATACGCCTACAGATGACGGGTTGATATCCATTGAACTAAAAACAAAAAAAGGCTCTGTGATGACAAAATACAGCAACTTAATTCCCATAGCTTCATATAATCACTACATGCAAACGGGTCACTTTCTAGAAACGAACCAACCTGTTCTCGATGAATTTCTACGCCTAAAAACCACACGGATGTTAACGCCACAACTCATTGTTGAATATAAGCGAGAAGGCTACACCCCAAAGGCTAGAGGAAACTTGCGTATTACCTTCGATCACGGCGTATCCAGTACGCGTGCAAAAACACTGTTTCAAGAGAACTTGATGTTAAAACCACATCGTCCTAAACATGTTATTTTAGAAATTAAATGTCAAAAAACACAACCTGATTGGCTAAGAAAAATCGTCAAATCCCACAACTTAAAAATTATAACCAACAGTAAATACGTTCAAGGGGTAGAAGTCATCCGACCAAGTATGATAACACCTAATGTTGATATTGTTTTAAAAGGCAAGGCTTTAGAAAAACAAAAACGTCTTAATAAGGAGGGTCGGGCATGGTAAAACGCGTATTAATCATGAGTACAATCCTCATCATGTTAGGTGTTTTTTCTACGGTTGTTTATTTATCTATACGGAATCAACAAGATGTCGTTGCGTTTGAAGACCCCGCTTTAGAAGAAGCCATTCGCGACTTAACAAACACGCCTGTTGGCCCACTTACTAAACGACAAGTCGAATCTATAACCGTTTTAGATATTCCCAACTTAGGCATTGAAAGCTTAGCTGGTATTGAATCTTTAAGCGCCTTACGGATTCTTAATTTAGAAAGCAACACCATAAACGATGTTACCCCGCTTGCAAGTTTGCGAAACTTAGAATCGTTAAGCTTAAGAAATAATAGCATAACCGACTTAGAAAGCGTTAATTTAACTGCCCTTACTAACTTAAACGCTTTAAGAGAACTTAACTTAAGACACAACACATTTACCCCAGATCTAGACACCCCCGCAACAAACATCCGAATTAGTGATATTTCAGTTCTTGCAGAGTTTACGCAACTTGAAAAGCTAATTTTAAGAGATAATCATATCGAAGACATTTCACCACTTTCAAACTTAACCAACCTTCAATATCTAGATTTAAGTGAAAACCCAATTATTCAAACCAATCTTTTCCCATTACGAGACCTATATAGATTAACGCACTTAAACTTACGAGAAACCAATACCACCGATCTAAGCATTCTTACAAACTTTACCGCATTAACATACTTAAATCTACACTCCAATACAAATATTAATACTTTAGCACCGCTTTCACAGTTAACCAACCTAGAAACACTAATACTAAGAAACGTCCCCGTTAAAGAACAAATAACTTACTTAGAACCCTTACATAAACTTATTCGCATCAATCTCAGAAATACGCATATTACGCAGGTTGATGTTTTAGCTTCATTAATGGCCCGCGGTGCGTTATTAGACAACCCTTTACGCGGTGAATATGCTGAAGTAGATATTAGAGATAACCCTATTCCCATCGTAGACAGCGA